>NZ_JBFNEH010000075.1:0-10691 GCF_040797425.1 Symbiobacterium sp.
GAAGAGGCCGTTGAGAAGAACCAGCGAGGCGACAAACAGCACGGTGCTGGTCACCAGGAGCAACGGCGACGGGCTCGCTCCCCTGTCGGTCGGGATCAGCCCCAGGACGAAGAGCCAGATCGAGACAGCCATCGCCGCCATGGCAATGAGAAGGCCCAGCCAGCCCGGCAGGGTCCGCACGCTGCGCTCGGGAATCGGGGTGATGGGTTCCGTCAGGCGTTCAACCATAGCTATGACCTCCCGTTCGCCGGCGGCGGAACACGCGCCGGCATTTTGCAAACCCACCTACTCATTCGCCGGCGCCGGGCAAATTCCCGTCGCTGCCGGGCGGAAACCTGTGGCGAGAGCGCCGTCGCAGACGTGAAAAGGGCTGCCCCGGCAGCGCAACCTGCCTGTGAGCAGCCCTGTTCCCCCTGGCTCCTCTTTTCCGCTACTGCCCGGCCGCAACCCGCAGCTGCCGGGCCGGGGCCTGCAGCAGCCCCCGCACCCGCAGCCCCTCGGCGATGCGCTGGATGGAGTACATGTAGGCCGCCGTCCGGGTGTAGGCGCCGTGCCGCTCGGCCGTGGCCACCACCTGCCGGAACGACTCCACCATCTTCTGCTCGAGCCGGGCGTTCACCTCTTCCTCGGTCCAGTAGAACTGGTTCAGGTTCTGCACCCACTCGAAGTAAGAAACGGTCACCCCGCCGGCGTTGGCCAGAATGTCGGGGATCACGAAGATGCCCCGCTGGGCGAGCACGTGGTCGCCATCGGGCGTGGTGGGGCCATTGGCCGCCTCGGCCACCACCCGGGCCCGGATGCCCCGGGCGACCTCGGCGTCGATCTGGTTCTCCAGCGCGGCCGGCACCAGGATCTCGCAGTCGGCGGTGAGCACGCCGTACTGATCAGTGGCGCGGCTGCCCGGGAACCCGACTACGCTGCCCGTGGCCTGCTTGTGGGCGATGAGGTCAGCCACCCGGACGCCGCCCGGGCAGAGAATGCCGCCCCGGCTGTCGCTGGCGGCCACCACCACCGCACCCAGCTCCTCCAGGAGCAGGCCGGTGAACTGCCCGGCGTTGCCGAAGCCCTGGATGGCCACCCGGGCGCCTTCCAGCCGCAGGCCCAGGTACTCCATGGCCTCGCGGATCGTGATCACGACGCCCCGGCCGGTCGCCTCGTTGCGCCCCAGCGACCCGCCGAGGGCGATGGGCTTCCCGGTGATCACGCCGGGGCAGCTGCGGCCGACGATCTTCTCGTACTCGTCGAGCATCCAGCCCATGATCTGCGCGTTGGTGTTCACGTCTGGAGCGGGAATGTCCCTGTCCGGGCCGATGAAGGGCCAGATCTCCCGCACGTAGCCCCGGGCGAGCCGTTCCAGCTCACCCTGGCTCAGCTTGCGCGGGTCAACCACGACACCGCCCTTGCCCCCGCCGTAAGGCAGGCCCACCACAGACGTCTTGAAGGTCATCCACATGGAGAGGGCCTTCACCTCGTCTGCGGTCACGGCGGGGTGGAACCGAATGCCACCCTTGGCCGGCCCGAGGGTCGTGAGGTGCTGGCTGCGGTACCCGGTGAACACCCGGACGCCGCCGTCGTCCATCCGCACCGGGATCTGCACCTCGACGAAATGGGCCGGCGCCTTGAGGAGCTCGTACAGCTCCTCGCTCTCACCCAACGCCACCACCGCGTTCCGGATCTGCTGCTGTGCGATCAGAAACGGATTCTGAGCGCCGCCCATTTCTCTCCCCCCATTCGTGACTCCTCTCACTTTACGCCTTTAGTGCGTTAGTATAAGCGAGGCGGCGCCGCTTGCAAAGCAACAAAACCGAATTAGACCGATAATGAGGCGGAATAAGATAAGTGGAACAGGGCCGGAAATCCAGCGCGCAGGGGCCAGCCTCTTCTTGCCGAGGCTGGCCCTTTCCATATGCGGGTGACCCCTCAGACCGCCGTGAATCGCCCGATCAGCGAATCTCGGTCTGAACGGGCTCGAACTCCTGCGCCAGGCCCTGGATCTCCCCGTGGAGGGCGTCGAGGATCTCGTAGGCGTCCGCCGCCGCCCCGTCGGCCAGCAGCCGGTACGCCTGTCGCACGCGGGACTCCATCTCGGCCGGACGGCGCTCCAGTTCCCGCACCCGGCCGAGGGCGCCCTTCTCGTTCATCAGGTAGCGGTTGTTGAGGGCGTAAAGCACCTGAACCCACGCCCCGACCGCCCGGAACAGAGACCCCTCGGCGTAGTGAAAGTCGCCCTTGTGAGCCGCCTTACGGGCGCACGCCAGGGCGAACCAGGCCTCCCAGAGAAAGCGCCGCACCGTGGCCTCCCGCATGCGGGGCGGGTACGGTCCCTCAGCGTACAGCAGGGCCTTCAGCCGGTCGAGCGGAGCCGCGGGAGACTGCCAAAGCGGCTTGCCGTAATGGGTCTCGGCGGCGTAGATGGTGTTGACGAACCCGAAAGGGTGGCCCGACTGGAAATCGACGGTCACGCGCCCGGCCAGACAGTCGCGGAGGGTCTCCTCCACCTTGCCGATTTCCCGCAGCAGGATGTCTACGGGCACCCCGTCCACGGTGAGCCAGGCCCCGCCGTTGATCCAGGGACCCCAGTCCCCGGGTGGGTGGAGCAGTCCGGTGCGGTGGCCGTCGTCCAGCGCCGTCAGTGCGCGGTCAAGCGCCTCCAGGTCGAGCGCACCGGCGCGGTAGTAGAGGCCGAAGTCGTAGTCCGACTGGGGCCCCGCCTCCCCGCGGCTGTGGGAGCCGCCGAGGGCGATGGCCTCGACGCCCCGTACGGCAGAGAGTGCTGCGATGACTTTGCTCTGCGGCATGGCATCGTCTCCTTCCTCGTTCTCTCTGTAGGTGTTTGGGTGCGCGCCTGTTGCGACCTGCATGGGGGCGGGACTACCCCGACTCCGGCTTGTCCCCGGAAAACTCACGGCTCCGGACGCGGCGCCGTTGGTTACGGCGGGGCCCAGGAGCCTGCACGGGCGGTGATGACCGCCGTGCCGAGAGTGCGGTCTAGTCGTTGGAACGGCCGAAAAGCAGGTACGCGATAATCGCAATCGGCCCCAGCGCCAGCACGGCCAGCGCCCACAGGCACCCGATGTTCTGGCCGTGCCGATCGGTTGCATCTCCCCAGACCCAGAAGAAGAGGACGATCGAGGCGATCCAGATCAAGGCGATGAGGAGCCCGCCCATCCCGTCACCCCCACCCAGCGTCGGCCCTGCATGAGAATCCCACGCGGCCTGCATTCAGATATGTATGATATGGGACAAACCTTTTGTCCATGGCGAAGAGGGCGCGATGGTGACCCCGTGAAGGCAGTGCGCCCATGCTCCTGGGCCTCGCGGCAATCTGGTTGACCTGGCCCCCGGATGATGCCACGGCTGGTGCTCCGCCTGTGGGGGCTGATGGCGGTTCTCGCACGGGGCGGCTGGCGGCCGGCCACCTCACGCGCATGCCCCGGCGCACCGCCGCGACCATCGGCGCCTGCGTACGAAGTGCCAGCGGCCACAGGGCTGCCCCAGTGGGAACGACGCCCTACATCGTGGCCAGAGCCGGCTCCAGGATCGTGAGGGCCCCGACCGCCGCGTCCAGCCGGGCCCGAACGCCCAGCGGCAGCGTGGCCCGGTGCGGCCCGTGCCCGCAGGGGAAGCCGTAGAGCACCGGGATCCCCAGGGGGCCCAGCCGGTCCTCCAGAACCTCCATCAGTGTCAGTGACGGGCGGTCAGGCGGCCCCTGCAGGCAGGTGGGCGAGTCGCCGAAGAGGACCCCCGCCGCACGCTGCAGCTTCCCCGCCAGCAGGAGCTGCGTGAGCATCCGGTCGACTCGGTAGGGGGCCTCGTCCACGTCCTCCAGCAGCACGATGCAGCCCGTGAAGTCCGGCTCCCAGCGGGTGCCCAGGAGCGAGACGATCAGGCTGAGGTTCCCTCCCATCAGGCGGCCCTCCGCCACGCCCGGCCGGATGGTCAGGGGACGGGGCGCTCCCTCCTCCCCGGGGTCCGGCCAGGGAACCTCCCCCAGCGGTCCCGGCTCCTGCAGGGCCCGCCGGAGGCCCGCGGCGTTGTAACCTTCCGCCTCGCCGAAGGCGGCCACCATGGGGCCGTGGAAGGTGACCAGTCCGGCCTCCCGCGCCATGGCGAGATGCAGGGTGGTGATGTCGGAGAACCCGCAGAAGAACTTGGGGTTCCGCCGGATCATCTCCCAGTCAATGCGGTCCAGAATCCGCATGGCCCCGTAGCCGCCCCGGGCGCAGATCACCGCGTCCACCCGGGGGTCTCCCCACACCCGGTGGAAGTCGGTGGCCCGCTCGGCGTCTGTGCCGGCCAGGTAGCCCCGCCGGGCCAGGACCGCGTCGCCCACCACCGTCCGGTAGCCCCATTCGTGCAGCCGCTTCAGCCCCGCCTCCAGCCGGTCGGCCGGCACCGGCCCGGCAGGGGCCACGACACCGATGGTGGCGCCGGGCCGCACGGGCCGGGGTTTCACTCCCATGCTGCTTTTCATGTGCAAGCCCTCCCGTTCCGATTCACGGTCGTCAGAAGTTCGGCGTGCTTCCCCGGTAGGAGCACGCCGCTTCCTGTATCTGTGGCGGCATATCCCTCCGCGAGCGCCCGGCGTACCTCATGCCGCCGGCGGTCCGAACCGCGCCCCGGGAGCAGCCTTGGCGCCGGGTGCACGGGCGTCTTTCCGCCATTCTACCGGTACCAGCGCCAGGCCACAACGCACGTGAGCAGCACCAGCGCCGTGGGCAGGAGGAGGGCCGGCGTCACCTGCCCGCCCGCCTGCGCGAGCAGCGAGTACGCCCAGGCGCTGCCGACCAGCAGGAGTGCCAGCAGGATCAGCAGGCCGCCCACCTGCACGGCCCACGAGCGGGACCGGGCCCCTCGAACCCCCCTCATCACGCGGCCGAAGCCCTGAACGGTGGACTCGGGCGTGGCGTCGGTCTGTTCCGGGCCGAGCACCTCCCCACAGACCGGACACGTCTCCCCCGGTCTGCGCTCCACCTCCCGGCCACAGGCGGCACAACGCATCGAACCTCCCCCTTTGCTGCAGTCCCTCGGGCCCCTGCCGCGCTCGGTGCGGCAGCCCGGGCACGTCAGCACACCTTCAGAAGAACTCGTAGAGCGCCTCGAACCACTCCCACTCCCGCTGCGGGAGCGGCGTGCCGCCGTATCCCGCATAGAAGGCCGCCAGGTCCTTCTCCCGCTGCTCGGCGAACGCCCCCGGTTCGGGGCGGGTCGCCAGCGTCAGGTCGTAGCGGCGGTCGCCCCAGGCGCCGCCGGACCAGTCGATGAACCCCGTCACGCGGCCGCTCAGCACCAGGGTGTTGTCGACCGTGCAGTCGCCGTGGATGAGGCCGTGGGCTCCGGGAGCCGGGCGCTCCCGGTGGAGCCGGGCCAGCAGCTCGGGTGTGGCCCCCTCCTGGGGGAAGCGGGCGGCGTTCCGCGCCGCCTCCGCCAGGGCCCGGTCCAGCCAGTCGTCCGCCGTTGGCCACCCGGGGGGCGGTCCGGCGTCGTGCAGCCGCCGGAGGGCGGCCCCCCACTCGGCCAGGAGTGCGTCCCGGCGGGTGCGATCTGTCTCGCGGGCCAGCACCGCCCCGATGGGCTCGCCGGGGAGGTGTTCCATCACCAGCCAGGCCTCGTCCGGGCGGGGGCGCTCGTAGTAAACGGGCCGGGGAACCGGCAGGCCCAGCGGCTGCAGGTCCCGGAGCACCGCGTGCTCCCGCTCCAGCCAGTCCGGGAACTGGGGGCCCCGGGCGCGCTTCACCACCAGGCGGTCAGACGCCGTGGTCACAACGGCCACCGCCGACGTGGCGCCCTGGGACGGGTAGGTGACCGTCCGGATGCGGCCCAGCGCCTGCCGGACGCCGTCGGGCAGTTCGTGCAAGGGGATGGGGACCCGCTGACTCATTCCTTCACCTCTCACCAGCGGTTCACCGCGTGTTCCACGAAGGCCACAAGGTCCTTCACTTCAATGACGGTGCCGTCGTCCAGCACGGCGCGGCCGTTGAAGCGGCCCCACACCTGATGACAGCTTGTCTCGACGAAAAGGATCTTGGTGTGGGTGTAGTTGTCGTAGATGGGCGTGAACTCCATGTCGAAGCGCCCGTCGTCGCTGGTGATTCGCTTTCTCGCCATGTAGCCGCCGCCCGCCAGATCGCAGTACACGTGGCCGAGCTTGTGGGCCGTGCCGTCGTAGAACAGCACGTTCTCCGTGGCCGCTTCCGTGTTGCCGAAGCCCCATCCGATGTTGAAACCGAACCGCCTGCCGTTCACCCAGCCGCTGCCGTTTCCCCAGAACCACTGGTGGCGGAAGGGCCACACTCCCCGGCCCCAGTCCAGCAGCCCGAAGGCGGAGTCGGGCTCGAACGGGTACTCCCGATCACCGAACCGGGCCACGCCGCTGGCCGGCATGCAGTTGATCTTCTGGTTGTAGTAGAAGCAGCGCCGGTCCTCGTCGAAGGGCGTCGCCATCACGATCGACGTGGGGTCCGGCTGCTCCAGCCGGATGTCGACGGCCACGGGCGGCCGGCCGCGCCGCCCGTCGGCGAGGCAGATCAGCCGCCGCTCGCCCTTCCGCACCAGGAACTGCATGACGAACCCCCGCCCGCAGTAGGTCAGGTCCCCCTCCTCCGCCGAGCGCGGCATCCCCAGCCGCCCGAAGGGCAGAAGCAGCAGGCTGGAGGCCGTGATCTTCCGGCCGGTGGCAAACTCAAAGAGGTTCACCGACACGTCCCCCGCGTAGGAGACATGCCCGATGGTCATCTGCAGGCAGTAGCGGTCGTTGGAGACCTGGTAGAAGTCCCACTCCTTGATGCGCCAGGGCGGCGCCTTGATGGCCTCGCGGTTGAAGTTGAGCACCGCCCGGGTCGCGTACCCCCGCTCCGCCAGGGTGCCGTCGGGACGCAGGACGGGGCCGGGGCGCTCGATGCGCTTCTGCATGGGTGGCCCTCCTCCCGCAGCGACGCCGCCGCGCCTCATGCGGCCATCCGGCGCGCCCGTTCGTATCGGGCGGCCCGGAGCAGCGGGAGCACGCTGAGGAGCGTCACCGCCGCCGGTGGCCAGCGTGGCGACGACGGCGCTCACGCCCACCATCCAGGAGATGATGGCCGGATCCTTGGCGATCTTGGCGTACACGAAGGTGTTGAACCAGGAGTTCTCCACGTTCCAGCAGATCTGTCCGGCCAGTCCGAGAATCCAGATGAGCGTCCAGTTCTTGCGGGAGATCGCGTCACTCACCGGCGATCAGCTCCTTGTGCAGCGTCGCCAGCAGTTCCGGGTCCATCTTGATCACTTCACGGTCGTAGGTAAGGATGCCGTTCAGTTCCGTTTCCACGTCGGTCAGCTGGGTATACACAGCCGCGCAGACCCCTTTTCGGATGAGCGGCTTGAGCTGGTCACGGATCAGGGAAACGTATGCCGCAGTGAGCTCATCGCGGGACTTGAAGCGCCGGTAGCCGAACTGCTGCCCCGGACGCCAGACGTGCCCCGAAACGGGCAGGGCATAGCCGCCGTACTCGGAGATGACCACCGCCCGGTTCCGAATGCGAAGGGGCATCTGGAGCCGCCGGAAGTAGATGTGGACGCTCTTGATCTCGCCCCAGCCCTGGTCGTGCCAGCCGCTGGCATGGTCCACCAGGCGGGTGGGGTCGTACCCGGCGATCCACTCGCCGATCTCGGCCGCATCGAACTGGCCCCAGGCCTCGTTGAAGGGCACCCACACCCCGATGCAGGGTGCGTTGTAGAGGGCATCGATCATCTCCCGCAGTTCCTTGCGGTAGTTCTGCCGGCTTCGCTCCTCGTGCCGCCCCAGGGCCTTGCTGGGCCGGTCCTTCACCGGCACGCCGCCCACGACGAGGTTGGGCAGAATGAGGTGGTGCAGGTTGTTCCAGGGTCCGCCGCCGCTCGGCATGTCCTGCCAGACGATGAGTCCGTGCCGGTCACAATGGTAGTACCAGCGGGCCGGCTCCACCTTGATGTGCTTCCGGAGCATGTTGAAGCCGAGTCGCTTGGCGGTGATCACGTCGTACTCCAGGGCCTCGTCGGTGGGCGCGGTGTAGAGCCCGTCGGGCCAGTAGCCCTGATCGAGGAGGCCGTGCTGGAAGAGGGGTTTGTTGTTGAGGAAGAGCCGCTTGACCCCCCGGGCGTCGGTGCCCACGCTGAACTTGCGCATGGCGAAGTAGCTCGTGACCTCGTCCGCGACGGCGCCGTCGGGCGTGAGCAGCCGGAGCGTGAGGTCGTAGAGGAAGGGGGAGTCGGGGCTCCAGGGCCGGGGGTTGGGGATGGAGAGGGCCAGCGCCTGGCCCGCCGGGGCGGTTGCGGAGGCGACGACGGTGTCGCCCTCATGGGCGATCGCCTCCAAGCCCAGCCCGCCGCCGTTGGAGGCCACTGCCTCGGACCGCAGGGCGCCGTTTCCGCCGCCCACCGCCAGAGTGATGGTGAGCTTTCCGCGGTCCAGGTCGGGGACCAGGCGGAAAGACTGGATGTACACCTCCGGCACCGGCTCCAGCCACACGGTCTGCCAGATGCCGGAGACGGCCGTGTAGAAGATGCCGCCGGGCTTCAGGGTCTGCTTGCCCCGCTCCTGGCCGTAGGTGTCGCTGGGGTCCCACACCGCTACGACCAGCTCGTTGTCACCCTCATCCAAGTGTTCGGTGATGTCGAAGCTGAAGGGGTAGTAGCCGCCGGTATGGCTTCCCACCGGGCGGCCGTTGATCCACACCTTCGCCTCCCAGTCCACCGCCCCGAAGTGCAGGAGCACGCGCCGGCCCTTCCAATCTGCCGGAACCCGAAACCGCCTGCGGTACCAGAGCCGCTCCGCCGGCCGGAGCGGCCGTTCGACGCCCGACAGGACCGATTCGATCGGGAAGGGGACGAGGATGCGCCCGTCGCTCTCCCGGCCCATCTGCTCCACGTCCCGGGGCAGGACGGCGTACTCCCACCAGCCGTTGAGGTTGAGCCACTCCGGCCGCACCATCTGCGGCCGGGGGTACTCGGGCAGTACGTGGTCTGGGTCGACCTCTGTGGCCCATCGCGTCACCAATCGTCCTCGTAGCTCCGCCATGCTGCCACTCTCCCGTGTCCGTACTACGACCACCTGCAGGACAGGGCTGCGGGGATCGGCCCAGCCCTGCGGCGTGGCCCGTTCGTCGTGAGGTGTTCTCGCGCTGACAGAAGCGGACCCCGTTTGCAGGTCTGCTGAATACATTCGAGAAGGGTTCAGCTTCACCTACTTTTCGCTTCACAAAATGTGCGAAAACAGGAGCACCCCCCGGGAGCCGGGAGGTGCTCTTGCCTTACCACCGACCCTCGGCGCTGGCCTTGGTGGGATGAACGGTGCCGAAGGGATGCTCGGGAGGGGCGTAGATGACCGACACTTTCAGGGGCCGGTTACCCCGGTTGACGACGTTGTGCCACTTGCCGGCCGGGACCATCACTGCGTACCCGGGGTAGGCCATCTGCTCGAAGTCCAGGCGGTCCCGGCGGTCTCCCATCTGGACCAGCCCCTGCCCCTCCTCGATGCGGATGAACTGGTCCGTGTTCGGGTGGACCTCCAGCCCGATGTCCTCGCCCACCGGAATGCTCATCACCGTCACCTGGAAGTGGCGGCCGGTCCAGAGCGCGGTGCGGAAGTTGGGGTTCTGCCGGGCGACCCTGTTCAGGTTGACGACGTACGGCTGGCCGCCGCGGTCATAGCCCCGGCGCCGCTGGGGCTCGCCGTTCCGGTTGCCGGCAACCCACGGGTATTGGGGGGGCATGCCCCAGGGGTAGGGATACGCCGCCCAGTGGTACATACGCATGCTCCTCTCGGGGGGTTTGGTGCCATTTTATGTTGACCGGGAGGTAGCAGTGCGGCGAGAGGGGGGAGCGAGAGGGTGACGGTGGCGGCCGAAGGTTTTCGACTTGGCCTTGGCGTCCAACCGAAAAGGCGTCGGTTCCGCATGCACGCGTCCAACCCGTGGGTTTCCCGGCCGCGCCGCGGGCCAGCAGCCCCCTGCCCGGTTGGCGTTGGAGGCCGCCCGATTTCGACTTCGAGGCCATCGCAAAGTGGAAAACCGTCGGTTTCCGGGGCACCCTCCGCCGACATATCGGGCCCTCTGCCACCCCAAGGCGCCGTGTCGCAGGCTCCGGCGCGGGGTGAACGAGGCTGGAGCGCTGTCATGAAGCCTCTGGCTGGCGTTCCCCCTGCCCAGCCCACGCTGGTCGCCGAACGATTTCGACTTGGAGGCCGCCACCAAGTGAAAACCCATCGGTTCCGATGAGGGACAGTGGTGTTCCTGCGCGCTCGGCTGTTGCAAACCGAAAGCGGCGCCTTGTGGGGCGCCGCTGCAGTAGATTCTCGCCCAGCCCGAGATGGTGTGCGGTGCCTGCCGCCTGTGGCGATTGGACGCTGCCACGGGCTAGGGGTCGGCTGAATCCCGTTCAGGCCTGGTGGGGCCTGGTTTACGTTTCACTTCCGTGCCAAGATCGTGCAGGTGTTCTCCCATCTGTTGAGCACGCTGACCTCGCTGAAGCCGCCGGCTCGAAGCGCTTTCACCTCGTGCTCCACGGTGAGCGGGGTGTCGTAGTGGTAGAGGGCATCATCCGTGATCTGTTGCTCCCGTCTGAGCCTGGCCAGCTCTTCGAAGTGTGCCCTCTCGTCTTCGGTGGAGGGCGCGAAGTAGTCGGTGAGAACGAAGTATCCGTCGTTCTTGAGCGCTGCGTGCAGTCTCCGGTAGAGC
>NZ_JBFNEH010000076.1:0-10572 GCF_040797425.1 Symbiobacterium sp.
GCTAGAATGATCTGTAGGTTGACAACTCCGGCATGAAGAGCCACAGCGTCGGCAGGAGGGATGACGCATGAGCACCTGGCTGGACGGACGGATTGAGATCGTGACAGCCGACATCACAACTCTGGCGGTGGATGTCATCGTGAACGCCGCCAACCCGAGCCTGCTGGGCGGCGGCGGAGTGGACGGTGCGATCCACCGGGCCGCGGGCCCGGAACTTCTGGAGGAGTGCCGCACCCTGGGCGGGGCCCGCCCGGGCGAGGTGAAGATGACCCGGGGCTACCGGCTGCCGGCGAAAGCCGTGGCCCACGCCGTGGGGCCGATCTGGCGGGGTGGGAGCCACGGCGAGGCGGAGACCCTGGCCTCCTGCTACCGGCAGGCACTGGCGCTCGCCGAGCAGAACGGCTACCGATCCATCGCCTTCCCGTCCATCTCCACGGGCGCCTACGGGTACCCCATCCGGCAGGCGGCCCACATCGCCCAGACGACGGTGCGGGACTACCTCGAGTCGACGCAGGTGCCGTTGCATGTGATCTTCTGCTGCTACACTCCCGGCGACACCGCGGTGTACGAAGAGGTGGCGCGGGAAGTGCTCAGCCGCTAGGGGGAGGCGGCTGCCAGTGAAGGGGAGGCTGGTAACCATGGAGGCAACCACCACGCACGCAAAGGCCGTGCGCCAGACCACTGCCTCCGGCATCCTGGCCGGCCTGGCGGTGGCCCTGGCGCTCACCGTACGGTTCCCGCTGCTGCCCGCGGCGCCCTACCTGCTCTACGAGCCCAGCGACGTGCCCCTGCTCCTGGGGGCGTTCCGGCTCTCGCCCGCGTGGGTAAGCGGCATCGCCGGGGTGGTCGCGGTGGCTCTGGCGCTGGTGGGTGGAGGCGGCCCGATCGGTCTGGTCAGCCGCTTCGTCGGCAGTGCCGCGCTCGCGCTCACCGCCGCGCTGATCCACCGGCGTCTGGCCCGGCGGCGCCGGGGCCGCCTGATCAGCGTCGCGGCGGGCATTCTGGTGTACACCCTCGCCGAGGTGTTACTCACGGTCGTGCTGGGACCGCTCTTCTTCGGCGACATGCGCACGGCCCTGGCCATGGTGCTGCCCGTGGTGGTGCCCTTCAACCTGTTGAAGGGAACGATCAACGGGGCGGCCGCGCTCATCGTCGACTCCGCCGTGGCCGCAGTAGCCGCCAGGAGGGATGCCTAGCGGTATGGACACTCGGGTGCAACTGACCGGCCGCGTCACCGCCGGCCTGGGCAAGGCCGGGCCCGCCACACAGCTGGACTGGTTCCGGGCGGCCATGCGGCGGCTGTGGGGCTTCGAGCCCGCGACGGGCACGCTCAATGTGATCGTGGAGGGGGACTGGCGCCCCATGGACCGGCTGCTGCTCAATGCCGGAACGGTGGTGGTTCCCCCGTCGCCGGACGTCTGCTGTTCGATCGTACTCCCGGCCCGGCTCGAGAAGGGCGTCCGCACCGTGCCGGTGATCCTGTTCCGGCCCCTCGTGGACGGCTACAATCCGGCGCAGGTGGAGCTCCTGTCGGCCATCTGCCTCCGGGACGCGCTGGACCTGCGCGACGGCGACCAGGTGCGCATCAGCGCCGAGAACCGTCCGCCGGCCGTGAAGTGGGTCGCCGGGTGACGCCGGCCAGCTCGCACACCAAATCCAGGGCAGCCGCAATCGCAGCCTCATCTCCGCTCCCGACCTGAAGGGTCAGGCGGAGGTGGGGCTGCGTCGCGTTCAGGGCCACCCCCGTGAGCCCGCGGATGCCGAAAGACGCCGGATTCAGCTGCTCCCCGGCACGGGGCGGGCGGACGAAATCGGCGTGGATCAGCACCTGATCCCGCCGCCCTCGCAGCCGGTTCCACGCCAAGGCCAGGGGGAAGTCGCGCGGCTCCAGCAGACAGAGCAGGTACAGCCCCGCCAGCGGCGCCGCAGGTTCGCCGACCGTCACGGCGAACGCGGAGCGGCCGTGCCACTGGACCGTGGGCGCCCGGCCCGCCGCGCCGATGGACGCCCGGACGGCACCCAGAAGCTGCGAGGCCCGCCGCCGGTTCACCAGATTGCCGGCAAAGTACCAGACCAGGAAGACGACGGCGATGGCCGTGACCGCGATCTCGCCCGTCCCCATGCGATCGCCTCCGCTTGCGCTCAGTGCATGTGTGGCGCGTGTTCGATGACCTCGTGCTCCTCCAGCTGCCGGTGCATCCAGCCCTGCAGGTCCGGCAGGGCGTAGGGGAGCAAGCGCAGACCGATGGACGAGTTCATGAGCGGGATGCCGATCAGCTCGCCGAAGAGGACGAGGTTCATCACGTCGTTGTACTTGGCCCGCTCGTGCTGCAGCTCATGGTACCACTCGAAGAAGAAGAGGCCCCACAGGAACTGCCCCACCTTCTCCCGCAACGTCCGCGGAGCCGCGTGCAGCCGCCCGTGCCGCACCCAGGGCTCGTGCCTGTGGCCGTGGTGATGACCTCCCACCCGCGTCACCTCCGCCTCTCAGGTGGCTGGCTTCCAGAGAAGTTCGGGAACGCGCGGGCAGATCCCTGCCTTGGTGGCAGAATATTGCCGCAACCGTCCGCTACCCTGCAGGAAAATCGGGGGTGGGAGGAAAATAAAGTAGACTTACTACTGCCAATACTCTGTCATCTTTGCTCAGGAAGGAAGATGTGTCTGCTTCAGGGAGGAGGTGTGAAGACCCAGAAACCCAGCCTGACTGCCGCAAGCCCAGCAAACAGAGAGGAGGTTACGGAGGGATGAGTTCGCCGGCCCTGTTCGTGCTGCTGGCGCTCGTGGCCTACGGCATCGCGTACTTCGGGTACGGCAAGTGGTTCGACCGCACGGTCTGGAAACCCGACCCCAGGCGAACGACACCGGCGCACATGTACACCGACGGCGTGGAGTACTTCCCCGTCACCAAGTACGTCCTGTGGGGCTACCAGTTCAAGAGCGTCGCCGCCCTCGGTCCCATCCTGGGCCCGTACATCGCCATCAACTACGGGTGGGCCCCGGCCCTGGCCTGGATCATCCTGGGCAACTTCTTCATCGGCTGGCTCCAGGACTACGGCTCCATCATGCTGTCGATCCGGAACCAGGGGCGCTCCTTCGGCCCGATCACCTATGAGTTCACGGGCAACACCGGCCGGAATACCCTGCTGGGTTTCATCCTGTTCTATCTCCTGATCATCTCCGCGACCTTCATCTATTTCATCGCCCTCTTCTGGCACATCTTCCCCTCGACTTTCGCCGCCACGGTGGGCATCCTGCTGGTCGGCGTCCTCACCGGGCAGATGCTCTACAAGCTGCGCATGAACGTCGTCACCACCACCATGGTGGCCCTGGTGCTGATGGCCCTGGTGATCTGGGCCGCCGCCACCTTCCCCTTCCTGCAGACCCCGCAGGGCGCCTGGCCGCCCAATCCGGCCCAGGGCGTCGAGGCGGGCGGCATCGCCGGCGCGTGGTCGCTCCTGGTCTGGGGCCTGGTGGCCTGCGTGATCCTGTACCTGGCCTCGGTACTGCCGCTGCCCACCTTCATCCAGCCCATCAACTACGTCTCCTTCTTCCCCACCTTCCTGGCGGTGATCCTGATCCTGTTCGGGGCCCTCATCTCCAACTTCACCGGGGTACGGCTGGAGCAGCCGGCCTGGGTGGGCTTCAACCCCAGCGGCAACAACCCGATGTGGCCGCTGCTGTTCGTCGCCATTGCCTGTGGCTCCATCTCCGGGTGGCATAGCCTTGTGTCCAGCTCCTCCACCGCCAAGCAGCTGGACGTGGAGACCGACGCCCACCCGGTCGGCGCCGGCGCCATGCTCTCCGAGGGGCTCCTGGCCCTGGCGTCGCTGGCCGCCTACATGATCATCCCGCGGGAGCAGCTCAGCGGTAACGTGGGCTCCTGGGTGGCCGGCGCCATCAAGTTCACCGCCCCCTTCCTGGGCGGCGAGGCGGCCGCCGGCTTCCTCCGGGCCTACTACGGCGTGGTGCTCATCCTCTACGCCCTCACCGTGCAGGCGCTGGTCACCCGCTTCTGGCGGCTGGTCTCCACCGAGGTCTTCCAGGGCCGGCTGGCCGTCCTGGGCCAGAAGCACGTCGCCACCTTTATCGGCCTGCTGATCCCGCTCGCCTTCGCCGCCACCGGCTCCTGGAACAACCTGTGGCTCTACTTCGGCGGCTCCAACCAACTCTTGGCGGGCCTCGCCCTGATGCTGATCACCATCCACCTCGCCCGCACGCAGGCGCCCACCGTCTACACCCTGATCCCCGCGACTTTCATGATCGTCACCACCATTACCGCCATCGGGTGGCAGGTGGTGAAGGTCTACCTGCCGGCCTTCCTGGGCACCACCCCCACCCTGGTGCAGTATCCGTTCAACCAGTACCCGGCCTTCAGCCGGGCCATGGACGGCATCTTCGTCCTGGTGGGCATCGCCCTCTTCGTCCTGGGCCTCGTGATGGCCTACAAGACCTACTCGGCCTACGGGACCGCCCGGCGCATGCACGGCGCCAGTCCTCAGATCGCCACGGGCGACGACTAGCGCCCACCCCGGCCCGGGGCGTCCCCGGTGGGCGCCCCGGGCCCCGGCCATTCCCCTCGAGCGGAGGTGAGCGAGGCATTGAGCGAAAAGGACCGGCAGAAGAAGGGCGGCTTCCTGAACGCCCTCAAAGGTGTGCTGTATGGCATGGCCAGCCACGGCAACGTGACGGCGGCGCTGCGCACCCGGATGCACATGGAGCACCTCTTCATGTTTATCACCCTGGGCGACATGCTGGGCATCCCCGTGCTGCCGCCCTACTACTCCCTGCGGATCCTGCCGTACGCGGTGCCGAACATCGAGTCCTGGAAGCAGCGCGTCTTCCGGGAGCGGGACTTCACGGACGCCATTTACTAGCCGTCGCCGCCCCGGCGGGGCCAGACGGAAAGCAAGGAGGCAGCGAACGTGCCGAAGGGCTTGGGTGCCTACTTTGAGCAGAACCCGGAGGCGGAGATCGTCATCTTCGCCGGCAAGGGCGGGCTGGGCAAGACCACCAGTTCCTCCGGGCTGGCGTATTATATGTCTCAGGTGATGAAGAAGCGGACGCTTCTCTTCTCCACTGACCCGCAGGCATCGCTCTCCGACATCTTTGAGCGGAACATCTACGGCCAGGGCGAGGTGGAGCTGCTGCCCAACCTGTTCGTGGTGGAGATCGACGCCGACCGCCGGGTGCGGGAGTACCAGCAGCAGGTGAAGCAGAAGATCATGGACATGTACGGCCTCGACGCCGTGCCCAGGGAGATCGAGGAGTACATCGACTCCACCTCCGCCGAGCCGGCCATGTACGAGAGCGCCACCTACGACGCGATGGCGGAGCTGGTGGCGAAGCGGGAGTACGACATGTACATCTTTGATATGCCGCCGTTCGGCCACGGGGTGCGGATGGTGGCGATGGCCGACATCCTCTCCAAGTGGGTGGAGAAGATCACCGACGCCCGGGCGAAGGTGGCCGAATACGACGCGGTGGCCGCGACGCTCAAGGGCGAGGCGGCCCGCGAGGACGAGGTCATGAAGGAGCTCATCGACATCCGGAACAAGATCAAGTCGTTCACCGACCTGCTTACGGCCAGGCGGCGAACCGCCTTCTTCATGGTGCTGATCCCCGAGCAGATGGCGATCCTCGACACCGAGCGGGCCCTGAAGATGTTCGAGAACCTGGGCATCCAGATGTCGGGCCTGGTGGTGAACCAGGTTTACCCGGCGGAGCTCCTGCAGCAGGAGGGAACCTCCGACTACCTGCGCAACCGGGTGGCCATGCAGCAGGAGCACCTGCGCACCATCGCCCAGAAGTTCGGCGACAAGGTACAGGCGGTCGTGCCCATGTTCACCCGGGAGCCGAAGGGCATCGAGATGATCAAGACCGCGTCCGAGTACCTCATCAACTGCCAGGTGCAGCTGCCCGCCGTCAGGGGAGGTGTGGCGTGAGATGACGCAGACCTTGCGGGAGTTCCTGGACAGCCGGCCGAACCTGCGGTACATCTTCACCGGCGGCAAGGGCGGCGTGGGCAAGACGGTGACGGCCGCGGTACTCGCCTACCAGTTCGCCCTCGAGGGCAAGAAAACGCTGGTGGCCTCGCTCAACCCGGTCCACTCGCTCACGTCGGTGTTCGGGCAGAACCTCTCCGGCGGCCAGTTCCGGCAGGTGGAAGGCGTGCCCAACCTCTGGGCGGTGGAGGTAGACGCCTCCGACGTGGTGGCCCGGTACCGGGAGAACATCGCCAAGCGGGTGCGGGAGTTCCTGAAGTACGCGGACATCCCGGTGGACGCCGGCCCCTTCGTCGACATCGCCGTCACCAACCCCGCCTTCGAGGAGTCGGCGATGTTCGACAAGATGATCGACGTCATGCTGAACGAGGCGAAGGACTTCGACCGCATCGTCTTCGACACCGCGGCCGTCGCCAACGCCATCCGGCTCATCGGACTGTCGAAGATCTACGGCCTGTGGCTGAGCCGGATGATCCAGAGCCGCAAAGAGGCGCTCTCGCTCCGGGTGCAGCTCTCGTTCCGGAAGGAGAAGGTCGAGGAGGAGGTCCGCAAGGACCCGATGCTGGCCGACCTGCTTGACATGAACGACCGGTTCACGCGGGTAAAGAAACTGCTGGTCGACCCGGAGATCACCGCGTTCTTCTTCGTCACGCTGCCGCTCACGCTCCCCATCTCGGTGGTGCGCCGGTTCATCGAGCAGGTGCAGGCCTACGACATCCCCGTGGGCGGGGTAATCGTCAACTCTTGCATCCGCGCCGACGAGGCCCGGAAGGCGGCGGGCGACGAGTACCTGCAGAACAAGTTCCGGGAGCAGGAGGGCTACATCCGCATCATCCAGGAAGACCTGGGGCCCCTGGTGCGCTCCTACATCCCGCTCTACAAGAGCGAGGTGCACGGCCTGGAGGCCCTGAAGGAGGTCGCCCGCGACATGTTCGCCCCGGCCGACGCCGCCCTCTACCTCGCCTCGTGATGCGGGAGCAGCTGCTGTCGGCGCGCAACCTGCTCCTGGGGACCACCAACATCCTCCTCCTGGCCGTGCCGGAGGGCTGGCGCGTGCTGGACGGCCCTGCCGCCCCCGAGGTGGACCGCTGGAGTGAGCGGGAGAACCGGCGGTGGATGAGCCAGGGACAAGCATCCTACCGGCTCGCCTGGGTGGCCCCGAGCGCGCCCGGCCTCGCCCGGGCGGAGGTCGAGCTGCGCATCGTGGCCTCCCCCCTCCCCGCCGGGGTTCCGCACGCCGTCCGCCGCCGGTACGTCACCCTGCGGCGGGGGCTCCTGCCCCGCCGGGAGGTGCCTGCGGCGGTGGTGGAGGTCGACTGCCCACTCACCGAGCGCCGGCTGCGGCTGGAGCTGGTGCCGGCGCTGCGCCGAGAGGGTCTCGCGGCGGGCCAGGACGACCTCGAACAACTCGTCCGGGCGTTGCTCGAGGGGCTCCGGTGCCATTGAGCTGAAACGCGCAGGTCCCCGTGGCCAATCCCTGCCACGGGGACCTGCGCATTTTCGCATGCCGGGCGGTCACGGCCGCCCCCAGATTCCACTCCCCAACCCCTCGGGGAAGATGCCGGGCGACCGTGCCAAGTCGAGTGGGACCGTGCCCCCGTAGTCCATGACGTGGTCCAGTCGCCGATACGGAACCTCTGCAAGTAGGAGCCCCGCTTCGATTCGGGCGTCATCCAGCCGGGGAAGTATCCCATCCCCTGCAGCCCCGACCTGCGCCGTGCGAAGGGGGGCAGGCGCTCCGCCGGCAGGTACCGGCGGCGCTGGCGAAAATCGTCTGCAGGCGCCTTCCCCGCGCCTCTTTTCGAATCATCACAGCCTGAACCGGTCAACTTGTTCCTGCAGTTGCTTCGCCGTCTCCAGCAGACTCTGCGCGGTTGCCGACACCTGTTCAGACGAGGCCGTCAACTCCTCCACCGAGGCCGACACCTCCTGTGCCGCAGCGGCGTTGTTGTGGGCCACTTCGTTGATGTGTGCCACCGACTGGGTGACCTGACTGGCCCCTGCCGCCATTTCCTCCACAGAGGCACTGTTCTCCTCCGTAAGGGCAGCGACCTCGTTGAACGTTTGCAGGACCTGAGTCGAGCTGACCTTTACCTGTTGTGCGGACTGCGCGATGGCAGCTACCGAGTCGGCGGCGTACTGCAAGGTGGTCAGGATCTCTGCCAGCGCCTGGCCGGCCTCCACCGCCAGTTCGTTTCCTGACCGGACACGCTCGGTGGTCTGCTCCGGGGCCTTCACCGCTTCGGCAGTGGCCACCTGAATCTGCCGCACCAAGTCCGCGATCTCACGGCTGGAGGCGGCTGATTGCTCCGCCAGCTTGCGCACCTCCTGGGCCACCACCGCAAAGCCTCGCCCGTGCTCCCCGGCCCGTGCGGCCTCGATCGCCGCGTTCAGCGCCAGCAGGTTCGTCTGATCCGCAATGTTGGCGATGACCCCGGTGATCGCACCAATCTGGCTGGAGTGCCGCTCCAGTTCGCCAATCCGCTCGGCGGTCTGCATCGCCATCTCACCGATCCGCTCGATTTCCTCGAGCGCTCGCTTAAGGGTCTCCCCGCCAGCAGAGGCGCGCGCCACCGCATCGGTGGCCCGTCCGGCCGTCGCCGTGGCATCGGCGACCACGCCGTCCAGCAGGTGCACCATCTCGTGCAGCAGCGTGGAGGCCCTCTCCATCTCCTCAGCCGACTTCGCCGCTCCGTCCGCGATCTGCTGCATCGCCTGCCTCAGCTGTCCCATGGTAGCGTCTACCTGGCTGGTGGAGACGGCCTGTTGGGAAGCGCCCTGTGCTACCTGAGTCGTCGCCTGGGCGACACCGGAAGACGCCTGAGCGGAAGCCTCTGCAGCTGTGGAGAGTTCCTGTGCGGAACGCGTCAGGGTCTCGCTGACCATGTGGACGCGCTGCAGCGTACTGCGCATGCTGGTCAACATCTGGTTGAACGCCGCGGCCATCTGGCCCAGCTCGTCGCGATTTCGCACCTGCAGAGGCTCCACCGTGAGGTCGCCCTCCGCCACGCGTGCGGCCGTGCCGGCAATGGCGGTGACAGGAGACGAGATTGCACGGCCCAGGATGATCCCGATAGCCAACCCGACGCCGATGGCCAGGGCCGCAACCCCCCACATGATCATACGAGCGTCACGGACAGTACGGTCAGCCTCCTCCTTGGCTTGCTCGGCGTAGCTGTCGCCGGTCTCGACAAACTGATTCAGAACGCCGACCGTACTCTCGCGCAGAACTTCCAGGCTGCCACGGTCCACATCCTTCCCCTGGAAAAGAACCACGAGCTCAGACCGATAGGCGCTGAAGTTTTCCTCGACCTGGTTCAGCATCTCCCTGCTCGTCTCCGACTGCGACAGTTCCCACGCCTGTGCCAGGGTCGTCTCCATCTGGTCGGCCGCCAAATGGAAGTCTTCGGCGTACCGCTGATCGCGAGTGAAAAGAAAAATCGAGGCTGCCCGGGCCATCTCATTCAGCGCCGCCTGCATGGTACGCCCCAACAGCTGCAAGTCCTGCACACGGCTGGCGTCTCCGTAGCTGTCGCGCATGTTCCTCATGCCAACTTCGCTCGTTGCGACGACGCCCCCCAGGAGGATGAGTATTACCAGGAATCCTGTGAGCAACTTGGTGCGGACACTCACTTTCATGAGCTGCCTCCTTTGCCTGGGCGCTTGTGAGAACGCTTGCTTGGCTGGTTCAGATCCTCACTGATGATGAAAAGGGACTTCGAAAGCACCAAGAACGCGCTTTGCACCGCTGTGAACTGGTTCGCATGGACCCGGAGAGAGGGCGGCGACGATATCAGCTGGTCTCGCCCCTATCCCTGCCGCGTCGCCTGCAGCCGACGGGGTAGGCCATGCAAACCCCAGGGCCTCTTGAGGACGAGACCGCAAGGCGTTCGTCCAGGCCCACGGAATCGTTTTCAGCGTAGCGTGGCTTTGCCAGCGTACCCATCGGGCAAAGGAGTGAAATGTAGACAGGAGGGTCATCGTCTCGGACGAAAGGACTAAGTCACGCGACGACTAGTCCTGGGAATTAGGCATCGTTTACGATAATGACATTACAACCTTCATCCTGAAGCGCAGAACATCGCGCGCGCCTTATTTCCTGTCTTTTTGCACAAGGGATGATGAAGATGAGCATACCCAGTGCGGTACACAACGCCGACCTGTTTGCACAACTGCAAGCAATCCAGGACGAACTCGCTCCGATCCTCGCGGTCTGTTTGGTCCTCGTCAGTGCGCAAGGGCGTGAGGTCACGCTGCCCTCAGGACTGCCGCTGGTCTGCAACCGCCGCGAATGCACAACGAAGTGCCCTCCCTGCCTGCAGTCCCTGCCTGCGGCTGCAGATGGCAAGATCAGGCAGTGCCCGTTCGGCCTTTACTGGGCGGCGCTCCCCACCACGCTGCGATCCGGCGAAAACGACCTGTACCTGCACGTTGGACGTACGACCGTGAGTGCAACCGTGGCCGCACATCTAACCCTGCTGCAACACCTCTGCACACTTCCCCTGAACGTCCCCACTGTTGTTGCCCGCGCTATTTGGCAGTGACTTGACTGGCGACAGTGTCGTTCGTC
>NZ_JBFNEH010000077.1:0-10478 GCF_040797425.1 Symbiobacterium sp.
TGCTCACCATTCCCGGCAGGGCCGAGATCTGCCCGAGGCAGAAGACCGTGGCCAGGAAGGCGCTGCGCTTCACCGGCAGCGTCCCGTAGTAGTCCATCTCGTGCCGGATGCGGAGCCAGGCCACCCGGGCGATCGCGAAGGAGGCGGCGCCGAAACAGACCGACATCACGACGTTCCCCGCCAGGAACCAACCGTTGTCCGCCCCGGGCCGGGTCACGTTGCTGCCGAAGGCGTACAGGAAGCCCACGGGCATGAGGATGCTGAACACCAGAAAGAACGGCAGGCTCGCCCGGTAGTCGGTGTACTGGAGGCGGAACAGGAGCCGGAACTGTTGCATCCACGACAGCGTGGACTGCGGCCTGGCCCGGACCTCCTCCCGCGGCAGGGCCTCAGCGGTCAAAGGACTCACCCCCGCTCAGTTCCAGGTAGACGTCTTCCAGGTTGGGCGTCACAATGCGGAAGTCGTCCAGCGCGTCCAGCCGGGGCAGAACGTCGGCAATCGTCGCCGCCGCCTCCGGGCGGGGGACGCTGACCGCGTAACGACGGGCCCCCAGGGGGATGGCCGACCGCTCCGCCAGCCAGCCGGCCGCCTCCTCTTCGCCGCCGGGCCGGAAGAGGAGTTCCAGCCGGACGTTCCCGGCCACCCGCCCCTTCAGCTCGCCGGGGGTGCCCAGGGCCAGGATGCGACCCCGCCGCACAATGGCCACCCGGTCCAGGACGGTCTCCGCCTCGACCACGTTGTGGGTGACCAGGATCACGGTCCGGCCGCCGCGCGCCCCTTCCCGGATGCGCTGCCAGACCACCCGGCGCACCTCGGGGTCCAGGTCATTGGTGGGCTCGTCGAAGACCAGCACCGGCCGGTCGCCCATCAGGGCCAGGGCGATCGAGATCAGCCTCCGCTGCCCGCCGGAGAGGCGGTGGAACGGCACCTTCAGCTTGCCGCCGAGGTGGAACGCCTCGATCAGCTCGTCTGCCTGCCGGCGTGCCGCAGCCAGCGTCATGCCCCGCAGCTGGCCCGTCAGCACCAGCAGTTCCCGGGGCAGCGCCTGGCTGGGCAGGGCCAGCCCCTGCGGCTGGAGGGCCACCCAGTGGTGGATCAGCGAGGGATCGGCCACCACGTCGTGGCCGAAGAGGTGGATGGTGCCGGAGGTGGGCCGGCTGAGGCCCGTCAGCTGCCGGATGAGGGTGGTCTTGCCGGCGCCGTTGGGGCCCAGCAGGCCGAAGACCTCCCCTTGGTAGATGTCGAGCGAGATGCCGTCGTTGGCCGGCGGCTGGTCTGGGGCGTACCGCTTCACCAGATTGCGGACCTCATAAGCTGCAGTGGGAATGGCTGCTCCCTCCTCTTCTCACCAGGTTCACGGCCAGTTCGCCAGGGGCTCCGGAGCCGCGAGCCGCCGCATGATCGGCCCTGCATCGTAGCAGCGAAGCCTCCCGAGTCTTCCGGGGGAAGCCATCGCCGCCACGTAGCCCGGTGCAGGGCTGAGGCTCTCGAGGGTCCACGCGGCGGGCTCCCCGGTTCCGGCGCCTGCCGCCAGCAGCGCCGGAGGCTCGTCCGGAAGGAACGTCACCCGAAATCGCCGGATCCCCGCAGTGAGTTCGTCACCGACCGCCTTGAGACAGGCTTCCTTGCGGGTCCAGCAGTGAAAGAACGCCAGCAGCTTGACCGACTCGGGGAGCGCCTCGAACCGCTCGAACTCTTCGTGCGAGAGGATGGCCCTGGCCAGCGCCCTGATGCGCACCGGGCGTATGTACTCGACGTCGACTCCCAGGGGCCGGTCTCGCGAGAAGACCAGGACCGCCAGCTCATGGGAGTGAGACAGGTTGAACTCCAGGGCGGGATCGCCCGGGGGCTGTCTGCGCACAAATGGCTTGCCGTGCGGTCCGGCGCCCAGCACCAGGGAGGCCGGGGCCGTGCGCAGGTGCTGCCCCAGGAGCCACCGGAGGAGGGAACGGCAAACCACGAACCGCCTGAATGCCCCGGGGTCCCGAAGGCGGGCCGCCCGCCGCCGCTCGTCGGGCGACTGCACCCCGCCCTTCCAGGCCCCCAAATGCCCGCCGAGGTCGCCCCGGGACCCCTCGGCGACTGGCTGCGGGACGTGATGGATCCGCTCCTGCACGGGTAGGGCGGGCCACGGCTCTTGCAGAGCCGCAACAAGCAGAACAACCGCCCGGCGCTGGGATGCGCCGGGCGGTTGCGTTTGCTTCAGGTGTTGCTGCGATCTCCGCGCGGCCGATCACGACCGGCGGCCCGGACGAGGCTGGGCCTCATTGACCGTCAGGGTGCGGCCGGCCCACTCGGCCCCGTTCAGGGCGTCGATGACCGCCTGCGCCTGCTCTGCAGGCACCTCCACGAAACCGAACCCGCGGCTGCGGCCGGTCTCCCGGTCCGTCGCCACCCGGGCGGCCTTCACCTCCGCGTACTGCGACACGGCGGCTTCCAGATCCTCCGGGGTGACTGCCCAGGGGAGGTTCCCGAAGTAGAGCGTCTTGATCATTCTTTTCTCCCTCCCTCATTTCAGGGTGTTGGTTCCTGCTGTGGGAGGGAACACGATTCCGGAGCAAACCTCGGACGCGCACGCCTCACCAACCGGACCAACCACTTATAGCGTACTCGCTTTGGCGACAGAACACAACCATTCTCATAATAGTTTCGTGCGATTTCGCTGCGGGCCTCCCCCCGGCGGCGCCTATAGCGCCCGGGCCAGCTCCGCAAGCAGCATCACGAAGGCCTGCTGGCCCCGCTCGAAGGAGGCGAGCCGGAGGAACTCGTCCGGGGCATGGGCCCGCTCGTCGGACTGCCCGACGCCCAGCGTGATCGTCTCCGCCCCGAGCACCCGCTTCACCAGGCCCATCACCGGCACGGTCCCGAAGCCGCGGGTGACCCGCGGCTCCCGGCCGGTAAGCCGGGTGAGCACCCGCACCAGGGCCCGCTGCGCCGGGTGGTCGGGCGGGATGAGGTAGGGGTCGGCCTCACCCGGAAGGTGCTCGATGCTCACCTCGGCGTAGGCGGGGGTGTGTGCCAGGATATGCGCCACCAGCTTTTCCCGGATCTCCGCCGGCGACTGGTCGGGCACCAGCCGGCAGGTGATCTTGGCGTGGGCCTCGCAGGGAATCACGGTCTTCACGCCCGGGCCGGTGAAGCCGCCCCAGATGCCGTTTACCTCCAGGGTCGGCCGGGCCGACGCCCGCTCGTAGGGCGTGTACTCCGGCTCGCCGAAGAAGCCCCGGGTGCCGGTGGTGCGGCGGAACTCCTCCAGGGGCAGCGCGGCGGCGGCGATCTCCGCCCGCTCGGCCGGGGTCAGCGGCCGGACCCGGTCGTAGAACCCCGCCACCGTCACCCGGCCCTCGGCATCCCGCATTGAGTCGAGCAGCCGCACCAGGGCGTGAATCGGGTTCACCGCCAGGCCGCCGTTGCCCGAGTGCAGGTCGCGGTCGGCCGTGCGCAGATTGATCTGCAGCCCCACCAGCCCCCGGGGGCCCAGCCAGACCTCAGGCCGCTCCGGCGTGCCCATGCCGCCGTCGGCGCTTACCATCACGTCGCAGGCGAGCAGGTCCCGATTCTGCTCCAGCACGGGCCCCAGGTGGGGGCTGCCGATCTCCTCTTCCCCCTCGAAGAGGAACTTGACGTTAAGCGGCAGACGGCCCTCGGTCTGCAGGAGGGCCTCGCAGGCGATGATCGGCAGCAGCAGGTTCCCCTTCATGTCGGTGGCCCCGCGGGCATAGACGCGCCCCTCCACCACCGCCGGCTCGAAGGGCGGGTGCGTCCAGAGGTGCAGCGGATCCGCCGGCTGCACGTCGAAGTGCCCGTAGACCAGCACCGTGGGACGGCCCGGCGCGCCGAGCCACTCCCCGTAGACCGCCGGGTGCCCGCCCGTCTCGAGAAGGCGCACGTCCGTCATCCCCGCCCGCCGGAGCCGCGCGGCCACCCACTCGGCCGCCCGGCGGACCTCCCCGGCCATCTCCGGGTCGGTGGAGACGCTGGGAATGCGCAGCAGGTCCAGGAGCTCCTCCCGGAACCGGGGTTGATTCGCCTCCAGGTAGCCCATCCACTCCTCGGCCATGGACCATCCCCCCGTGAAAGGTCTCCCAGTCACTTCGGGCGGGAGGCCTCCAATTCCTTCCGGACTTTGCGACAGCTCCCAGCAGCCTCAGGCAGGGCGAAAGACCCGCACCCCGGAGGCGACCGGTGGCCACCGGGGTGCGGTCACACGGCGCTGCGCGCCCCACCGTCCGCGCCGGCGGCGTGGCGCTCCGTCAGAACAGCGCGGGCCCGGCCACGCCGCGGGGCACGGTGATGCGCACGCTGCGGGTGGCGTTGTCCCATGTCACTTGAGCGCCGAGCCCCTCCGCGACGAACCGCAGCGGCACCAGGGTGCGCCCTTGCCAGAGCACCGCCGGCTGCGACAGCGCCACCGGCCGGTCGTCCACCAGGGCCGAGGTCGACCCCGGCGTCAGCGCGATCTGCTGCCCGCCCAGCACGATACGGACGGTGCGGGTCTCGGCCTCCCACTCCACCGTGCCTCCCAGCGCCGTCGCCAGGGCCCGCACCGGCACCAGGGTCTGGCCGGTGCTGCGGGCGACGAACGGTGCCACGTCCTCAAACTGCAGCGGCCGGCCGTCGAGCAGGATGGTGACAGCCTCGCCCACCTCAGACGGCGGCAGGCACCGGGCCGGCGCAGTGTCCCCGGGGTGCAGCGCGCCCTCGGTGTAGACGTTGGCGGCGTTCCAGAGGAGCCAGCTCGTGTAGCCCGCGTCGTACGTGGCCTGGATCTGGGCCCGCACCTCCGCGGGGCCGTACGGGTGGCCCAGGGAGAAGTCCTGCAGCCACGGGCGGACGGCCGTCCGGCTTCCCAGGCCCGCCGCCCCGATGCGCTCCCGGGCGTCGACGAGCGACCGGTAGACGGTCTCGTAGGGCATGGCGTTGGGGTTGGGCAGGCCCAGATTGCCCTTCTCGTAGTGGCTGGGGTAGAGCATGGGCGAGAGGTAGTCCACCGCCGCGGCGCTCTCCTCCAGCCGCTGGCCGATGCCCATGTCGTCCTGGACGCTGGTGACCAGGCCGAAGACGTCCGCGCTCACCAGCACGCCCAGGGGTGCCAGCTGCTGCCTGGCGTAGGCCAGGAACTCGGCCACCACCTGCTCATACGGGCGCCCGTCCGCGCCGGGGTAGCGGGTGGCGTTGAGGTCGCCGTCGGTGGGGAAGCGGACGTAGTCGAACTGGATCTCGTCAAAGCCCGCCTCGGCCGCGGCGCGGGCGACGCGGACCACGTAGTCCCAGGCCTCCCGGTTGTACGGGTTGAGCCAGGCGACCCCGTTCCAGTCCCGCCAGATGCCGCCGCCGGCCTGCTGCACGGCCCAGTCGGGGTGGACGGGCGCGACGATGGGGTCCTTGAAGGCCACGATGCGGGCGATGGCGTAGATGCCCCGGCTGTGCAGGTCCCGGGTGAAGGCCCGGGGATCGGGGATGAAGGGTCGCACCGCACCCGCCGCCTGGGCGGTGGCCTCATCGGTGGTGATGGTGACGCGGCCGGAGTCGTCCTTCACGTCCACCACCACGGCGTTGAGCTCCGTGCGGTCGATGAGGTCCAGGATGCTCTGCAGGAAGTCCGGGTTGCCGGCGTTCCAGGCGGTGAGGTAGACCCCCTTCACCTCGTAGGGGGCCGGGATCAACGGGGCCTGGAGCGGGCCGGTCGCGGCCCCGGCCGCGCCGGCGGAGGCGGGGCTCAGGGCGAACGCACACAGAGAACAGGCCACAACTGCGGCCAGGTTGCGAACAAAGCGGTGTCTTCTCACGCTGCGGATTCCACCCTTTGCAGATAGTCTGCGGCGACACCCCGGGAACAACCCGGGGTGTGACTTTCCAACCTTCAACAACAACGCTGTCAAACCCTGCCGCGGTTTGGTGGTCACTGGTGAGCGCGGCACCGCGGCCAACGGGGTTGCGACGTGTCCCGGGGGCCGTTCTGCGGACCGCAATCGGCAGCTTTTCCCTTCGGCTCCGGCCACCGGGCCCCCTCCGCGACCATCGGGCAGGGGCGCCGGCTTCGAAACGCACCTCCAACCCGGCGAAGCGAGAGGCGAGGACCGGGAATGAACCGTGCCCTCGCCTCCGTGCCGGGCTGTATTTGCTAATATATAAATAATTGGATCATAGCGGATCGCCACATGTTCCGTGAACAGTTCGCCGCCCTGCGTCGTACTACGGGTGACATTTCGGGGGGAGGTGTCAGGCCTGATTCGCGACGAGGAGCTCTGCCGGCAGGTCCAGGAGGGGAGCGAGGCCGCCCTGGAGGCGCTGGTGCACCGCTACCACCGGCCGATCTTCGCCTACCTCTACCGCCTCACCATGCACCAGCAGACCGCCGAGGACCTCACGCAGGAGACCTTCACCCGCCTCCTGGCGCAGATTCACACCTACCGCTTCCCCCGCCCCTTCCGGCCCTGGATATATACCATTGCGCACAACCTCTACCGCGACCACGTGAAGGCCGCCGCCCGGCGGGCCTTCCCGGCCGCCGACCCCGACCGGGTGCGTCCGTCGCCGGTGGTCGACCTCTCGGAGCAGATCGCCGAACAGGCCGCCCTGAGTCAGGCCCTGCGGGCGCTGGACGAGGGCGAGCGGGCCGTGCTGCTGCTCCGGTTCTACCACGGCCTTTCATCCCCGGAGGTGGCCGAGGTGGTGGGGATTCCCCCGGGGACCGTCCGGTCCCGCCTTTCCCGGGCGGTGCGCAAGCTCCGGGACCTACTGGAACCCACGGCCGCACAGGACGGAAGGAGTGAGATGCGGTGAACCGCCGCTGGGACGAACTGATCGCCGAGGTCACCGGCCAGGCCCCCGCTGCGCCTGCGGACGTACCAGACGCCGCTGCTCCCGATGCGGGCGGCGCTGACGGTCCTGATCGCGCGGCGGACGTTTCCGCGGGCCGCGCCCCCCACGCCGGCGCCTCCGGCGCCACGGGCGTGACTTGCGGTGCGGTCGCCGCCGGGCCAGATGCCGCCTGCTCCCCGGGCCTCGTCGCAGCGAGCGCCGCCCCGGGTTCCCCCCGGCGTCCTGCCGGCACCGCGGGTCCCGGCGGGCATCTTACCCCCGCCGAGGCGGAAGCCGTCTTGGCCCGCCTGGCGACCCACCTGGTGCCGCTGCCCACCGCCGCCGACACCGAGGCGCTCATCGACCGGCTCCGCCCGCTCCTCCCGCAGCCCGCGCCCCGGCGCTTCCGGGACTTCGGGCTCAGCCGGGAGCCCGTCGCCCTCCTCTTGCGGGCGCAGCTGCAGCACTTCCGCCCCGCCTGGTGGCTGGCGTCGCTGGCGTTCGTGCTGCTGGGGCTGCTGGCCGGACCCTCCCTCGCCGCCCGGGGCCTCTCACCGGCCGTGCTCGCCCCGCCCCTGGTGATCGGCGGCGTGCTCTACGGCTTCCGCAGCCTCAGGGGGGCCGCTCTGGAGATCGAACTCTCCTGCCCGGTCACCCCGGCGCAGGTGGCCCTGGGGCGCATGCTCGTCCCCCTGCTCTACTACCTGGTGCTGGGAGCGGTTGCGATCCTGCCGGTTCCAGGCCTCGCCGGGGCCTTGTCCGGCGCCGTTCTCCCGGGCCAGGCGCTCGTCGCCGGCTCGACCCAGGGCGCAGTCCCGGCCCCCACCGGCGTTTTCCCGGAACCGGCCTACGCACAGCTCTTCCTGGGCTGGACCGCCGCCCTGCTTCTCTTCGCGGGCCTGATGCTCACCCTCACGCTCTACGTGGGCACCGCCACCGCCGCCGGCCTGGCCACGGTGCTGTGGGGACTGCTGTGCGCCCTCCACACCGTCCGGCTCAGTCCCTTCGCCCTGCCCGCGGGGCCGCGCTGGACCCCCGTCCAGCTGGCCCTCCTCGCCCTGGGGCTCCTGCTGCTGGCGACGGGGCTCTACCGGCGGCGCCTCTTCCACTGGCCGCCGGGGCGGGAGGCGTAAGGAGGCAACAGGAATGCGGCTCACCTTCAAAGACGTCACGGCGAGCTACAACGGCCGGTCGGTGCTCGCCGGCGTGACCCTCTCGCTGGGCCCCGGGCTGTGGCTGTTCACCGGGCCCAACGGGTGCGGCAAGTCCACCCTGCTGCGCTGTGCGGCGGGCATCCTGCGGCCCCGGTCAGGCCGGGTGCGGCTGCTCCCCCGGGACGCGCGGGAGGAGATCGACGCCTGGGACGATCCCACGGCCTACCGCTGGCACCTGGGCTACGCCCCCCAGGAACTGCTGGACCTGCCCGAGACCACGGCCGGCCGCTACCTCGCCTACCTGGCGGCGCTGAAGGGGGTCCGGCCCGCCTGCCGGCCGGAGCGGGTGGCCGCCGTGATGGCCCAGGTCTCCCTGCCCGACCGGGAGGTGCCGGCCTTCTCCACGGGCCAGCGCCGCCGGCTGGCCCTGGCGGCGGCCCTGCTCAACGACCCCGACCTGCTCATCCTGGACGAGCCCACCCAGGGGCTGGACCCCGACGAACTGGTCCGCCTGCGCCTGCTGCTGGTGGAGCTGGCGGCGGACCGGATCGTCCTGGTGGCCACCCACCTGCCCGAGGCGCTCTCCGGCTGCGCCGACGGGCACTACACCATCACGGCAGAGGGAGTGAACCGGGTTGGAGATCCGGCTTGAAGGAGTGACCAAGACCTACAGCGGTGGCGTGCGGGCGCTGGACGATCTCACCCTCACCATCCCGCGGGGGATGTTCGGCCTGCTCGGCCCCAACGGCGCCGGCAAGACTACCCTGATGCGCATCCTCGTCACCCTGCTGGAGCCCACCGCCGGCCGCATCACCATCGCCGGCATCGACCGGCTGCGTGAGCCCCACCGCGTCCGGCAGATCATCGGGTACCTGCCCCAGGAGTTCGGCTTCTACCGGCGGCTCACGGCCCGGGAGTATCTGGAGTTCGCCGCCGGCATGAAGGGGCTTCCCCCCGCCCAGCGCCGCCGCCAGGTGGACGAACTGCTCGTGCGGGTGAACCTGGACCGGGACGCCCGCCGCCCCGTGGGCGGCTTCTCCGGCGGCATGAAGCGCCGGCTGGGCATCGCCCAGGCCCTGCTGGGCGACCCCCGGGTCCTGGTGGTGGACGAGCCCACCGCCGGCCTCGACCCCGAGGAGCGCATCCGCTTCCGCAACCTGCTCACCGAACTCGCCGGCGACCGGGTCATCCTCCTCTCCACCCACATCGTGGCGGACGTGGAGTCGGCCTGCTCGGCCCTGGCCGTGATCGATCGGGGGCGGCTGCGCTTCACCGGCTCGCCCGGGGAACTGGCGCGCCAGGCCGAAGGACGGGTCTGGCAGCTGACGGTGCCGGCCCGGGACTTCGAGCGGCTGCGCGGCGGCCTGCGGATCGTGGGGGCCCGCCGGGTCGGCGATGACATGGAGCTGCGGGTGCTCAGCGCTGAGAACCCGCTGGGGCAGGGCACGCCCCTCGCCCCGACGCTGGAGGACGGCTACCTGGCGCTGATGGAGGGGGTGCCGGCATGAGCGGACAGAACGTGGCACGGGAGTGGGGTGAGTCGCCCGCACCGGGCGTCGGTGCGACGGCGGACCGTGTTGGGGCGCCGCGCTGGGGGGCGGGGCTGCACATGCTCCTCGCCGTGGTGCAGTCCCAGGGGCGCCTGGCTTTCCGCAGCGCCGGCCCCTGGATCACCCTCGCGACGGCCGTGGCGCTAGCGGCCGGGATCAGCTGGGGCGGGGCCACCGGCCGCATCTTCTACCACTACAACGAACTGGGGGCGCCCATCTTCTACCTGCTGGCGATGCTGTTCACCGCCACCGCCGCCCGGCGGGAGCACAGCGAACACGTGGAGGAACTCATCGGTGCCCTTCCCTACGAGGCGGCACCGTGGGTCCTGGGCCGCTTCCTGGTCCAGTACCTGATCTGGCTGGCGGTGTCGGTGGTGGCATGGGCCGCAGCGGGGGCAGCGGTTGTACTCAGCGGTCACCCGCTGGACCTGCACGCCCTGGCCCTGAACTGGGTGGTGGTGGTCCCGGCGGCGCTGGCCTACGCCACCGCCCTCGCCCTGCTGATCGGCAGCCTGGCCCGGTCGGCCGTCACGGCCTACTTCCTCACCCTGCTCGCCTGGCTGGGCGGCCCCCTGTTCCGGCTGCTCGCTTCCCGGTCGACCGTCTTCCTCCCGGCGCCGATCTTCGAGTTCTTCGCCGGCGTGCGGGTCGCCCCCCAGGGCGCCACCGGCTTCTTCTACAACGTCGACCTGGTCTTCTTCAACCGCCTCGTCACCCTGGGCATCGCCGTGGCAGCGCTGGCTGTCCTGCTCCTCGCCGTCGCCCGCCGGCGCCGTCGTGTGGCCCTGCCGTACGCGCTTCTGCTGGGGCTCGCCCTGCTGCTGGTCGCAGGGGCCGCCCGGGAAATCCAGCTGGACTGGGGCCTCCGCTACAAGACCGTCGCCGCCGAGATGCGACGGGTGGACGCCGCCGAGCCGTGGTACGAAGAGCTGTCCGGAGGGGCCGTCATGTCCATTCCCACCTATCCGG
>NZ_JBFNEH010000078.1:0-9924 GCF_040797425.1 Symbiobacterium sp.
CCAGCTCCCCATCCCGGTCGTCATCCCCGTCTCCCTGACCGGCTCCCCCCTATCCTTCAGCCTTGAACTACCATTTTTGCGTACTCCCCGGCGCCAGCCCCTGCGAGAATCTGTCACTTCACACGTGAACTTACCGCCTACACCGGCTCCGACGCCGAGTTCGCTGATCTTCCGTACTTCGAAGTATCATCTTCTGGCGCACCCCCACTCCATTCCGTGCCATTTTCTATCACTGCACATCTGGAACACCCCGTCGAACCGGCGCCAACTCCGCCTTTGCCACTCGATACATCACCCCCGGGCCGCAAGCCCGGCCTGGGGGATGCGTTCACCCAGTTTCTGCCCCCCCTCCTTCCCACCTCCCTATCGATTACTGACACGTCACTTCTCAAGTACACGTCCGCTCCACCCTCGGTCCCTCTTTCGCTACCGAAGCTCACCCCTGGGCCCGCAGGCCCGGGGGACCCATGCTGTCGATCCCCATGCCCCTGCGAAGTCCTGCCCCATGTACGCTCGCCAGGGCTTCGCCCCCGGTGCCACCCTGATCCCGCCCCGGAACCTGCCCTCCCCCGGCCGTACGGCCCTCGAAGTGCTGGGCCGCCCTTGCGTCTTCCACTGTGCCTTCCGCCCCCGTGAACGAGGCGACGCCCGCCCCGCATACCAACAAGGGAGTGGCCCGCACGAGCCACTCCCTCTGTGTAAGAATGGGTTACCTGAGCACCAGATCTGCCTTTGGCGACCACTCCTGCCAAACCTTGCCCACCAGCTCGGGGCTGGGCCGGAGCGTCTTGCCGCCGGGCCGCCAGCCGGCCGGGCAGACCTCGGCGCCGTTGGAGGCCCGCACATGCTGGAACGCCTTCACCTGGCGCAGCAGCTCCTCCACGTTCCGGCCCACGGTCGGCGTGAGGATCTCGGCGGCCTGGATGACGCCGTCGGGGTCGATGATGAACCGGCCACGAATATCCACGCCGCCCGCCTCGTCGTATACGCCGTAGACCCGGCCGATCTCCCCACCCGGGTCCGAAAGCATCGGGTAGGGGATGCCGCCCTCCACCATGTGGGAGAGTTCGTCCTCATGCCAGATCTTGTGGACGAAATGCGAGTCGGTGGAGACCGCGAACACCTGGACACCCAGTTCCCTCAACTCGTCATACCGGGCGGCAACTGCCGCCAGTTCCGTCGGTCACACAAAGGTGAAATCACCGGGATAGAAACAGAGGACGATCCACTGCCCCCTGAAATCGGAGAGCTGGTACGCCTTGAACTCGCCCTGGAAGTAGCCTTCCGCCCTGAAGTCGGGCGCCTCATGGCCCACTCTTGCTAGCGTCACGTCACTCCTCCTCTCCGCAATCTGTTCGGTTTCCGGAGCGCGCGCGGCGGGCGCGATGACCCCAACCCCCGGGGTCCGCTTCCCGCAAGACATGGCCTCGGGCATCGTGGGCACCTCCTTTCAGTCAATACCTATAATAGTCTAAACTCGCTCCTTGGTTAATAGTACTTTTTAACACTTCTATCTTGTGCGACGTATATCATAACCACCCGCCAGTTGGCCCCGCCGGCACTGGAAGAACAGGTTCTGCCCACAGGCCAGAAGATGAGGGCGCCGGGCGCACATCCCTCGCTCACTTCTGCGGATGGGCGCCGAAGAGCCGCCGGCCGGTTGACCACCTCAGGTTGACCGCCCATGAACAGGCAAGGCCAGGGCGTCCACTCGCCCTGGCCGTTCGCTCCCACTATGGTCGACAAACCGCCGCAGAGGCGTCGCACATAGCCCGCCCGCACCTCCACGCCCGGGTCGGCCGCGCCGCCGCCCAGGTGTCGGCGGCGGGCCGGACCCTGCCCGCCACCCGCCGGCACGCTAGACGCTGATCGCACCGGCCCGGAAGTCGCTCTTGCCCATCTTCACGTTCACCACCGCCACCTTGCCGCTGGCGAAGGCCCGCTCCAGGGCCGGACCCACGTCCTCGGGACGCTCCACCCACTCGCCGTGGGCGCCCAGGGCCACGGCCGCCTGATCGTACCGGGCGTACGCCAGGGCAGTGGCCGGAGCGCGGTCTGCGCCGAACATCTCCACCTGCCCCCGCCGGATCTGCGTCCAGGCTGCATCGTTGCCGATCACCACCACGAAGGGCAGGTTCTGCCGCACCGCCGCCTCGACCTCCATCAGGTTGAGCCCGGCGGTTCCGTCGCCCAGGAGCAGCAGCACGGGTGCATCCGGATGGGCCAGCCGGGCGGCCATGGCAAACCCCATGCCGATCCCCAGCGTGCCCAGCGGGCCCGGGTCCAGCCAGCCGCCCGGGTAGCGGCGCACGCGCAGCACGTTGGCAGCGGTGGCCACGAAGTCGCCGCCATCGCCGATCACGATGGCGCCGTCGGGCAGCGCCCGGTCGACCTCGGCGCAGAGGCGCAGCGGGTCGACGGGGCTGGCGTCGCTGGTGAGGCCCGGCTGCATGCGGGCCAGTCGCTCCGCCTCAACGGCCTCCAGGCGCTGCAGCCACTGCCGGCGCGCCGGGCGATCGGACCCCAGGTCGCCCTGCGCGAGCAGCTGCGCCATCACCGCGGCGCTGTCGCCGGGGATTGCCACGTCGGCGTCCCGGTTGTGGCCCGGCTCGGCGGGGTCCAGGTCCACGTGGATCAGCCGGCAGGACTCGTTCCACAGCGGGGCGCCGCCGTAGTTCAGGCGGAAGTCCAGGGGCGTGCCGAAGACCAGCGCCACGTCGGCCTCCGCCAGCGCCGCCTTGCGGGAGCGCACCCAGCGGGGCTCGAGAAGCCCACGGGCCATGCCCGACACGTAGACCGGCGCGCCCACCTGCGCCGCGAAGGTGCGGGCCACCTCCCAGTCCGGCGACCAGCGCACCTGGCTGCCGATCAGCACCACGGGCCGGTCGGCCTGCCGGAGCAGCGCCGCGGCCTCCGCCACCCGACGCTCATCGCCCGGCACCGCAGGCCGCCCGGGGTAGGGCGACGGCAGGCGCACGCCGTCCGGCTCGCAGGGGGCGAAGAGCACGTCGAGGGGCATCTCCAGGTAGACCGGCCCGGGAACGCCGGACATCGCCTGGCGGAACGCCGTGGCGATCAGCTCCGGGATGCGGGACGGGTCCGTCACCGCCGCCTGCCACTTGGTGATGGGGCGGACGACGGACAGCACATCCATCTCCTGCAGGGCACCCTTGCCCGCCAGACTGTGGGGGCCCTGGCCGCCGATCACCACCAGCGGCGACTGCGCCCGGAAGGCGTTCGCAATGCCGGTCACCGCGTTCGTCACCCCCGGTCCGGCAGTCACGATGGCGACGCCCGTCCGGCCGGTGAGCCGCGCCCATCCGTCGGCGGCGAAGGCCGCGGTCTGCTCGTGGCGCACGTCCACGACCCGAATCCCCTGGTCGAGGCATCCGTCATAGATCGACATCACGTGGCCGCCGCAGAGGGTGAAGACCACCTCCACGCCCTCGTGCTTCAGCGCTCGTGCAACCAGCTTGCCCGCGTGCTGAAAGCTCATGGCCCCTCCCCTTTCCACTATCGTTCATGCGTGACTATTCTTCTTGTTCTTCCATCATTCCTGTCTGAAGGACCTGCGCAGCACGGGGCTTGTGCGCCTTTCCTGCCGTCAGCGCAACCGTTGGGCGCCCGCCACTTCAGCTCACGCCGTGGCAGCACTGCCAGGAAGCGACGGTATGGCGGCGCGCCCAATCAACGCATACTGGTAGCACTGCTCGACCGTAAGGAGGATGGAGATGCACCAGCTTCGGACCCGGCGCCTGCTGCTGCGGGCGGCCGCCGCGGTGCTCGCCGGTGCGCTGGCACTGGCCGGCCCGTCGCCGGCTCACGCCAGGGTGGTGGAGCGCAACGACGCCGCGCCGGTGAGCGCCTCGCTGCAGCCGAACCTGCGCCCCATCTACTCGGCCAGGACCGACGAGAAGGTGGTGGCGCTCACCTTCGACATCTCCTGGGGCAACCAGATGGCGCCCAAGGTGCTGGCGGTGCTCCGCGCCGAGAAGGTGCCCGCCACCTTCTTCCTCTCAGGCCCCTGGGCCAAGGGCCATCCGGAAATCGTAAAGCAGATCCTGGCCGACGGGCACCAGATCGAGTCCCACGGGCAGGCGCACGTCGACCTGAACACCCTGGGCCGGGAGGGGGCCAGGCAGAACATCGCAGCCGCCCACGCCATCCTGAAGGAGCTGACCGGGCGGGACCCCACCTACATCCGGCCCCCCAACGGGGCGTACAACGAGGCCTCGGTGCAGGCGGCCAAGGACCTGGGCTACGCCACCGTCATCTGGTCGGTGGACTCCCTCGACTGGAAGAACCCGGGCGTGGACCGCATCATCCATCGCACCGTGAAGCTGGCGCACCCCGGAGCCATCATCCTGATGCACGCCAGCGACTCCTGCAAGCAGACCGACCAGGCGCTGCCGGCGATCATCAAGGCCCTCAGGGACCAGGGCTACCGGTTCCTGCTCCTGGACGACCTGATCCGCACCTACGGCGTCGATACGAACGGCCACATCCGAGTGCTCCGGTAATGCGAGCGGCCCGGAACCCTGTGGGTTCCGGGCCCGTCTAAATCAGTGCGTTTTTACCCGAGTTGGAGCCGGGAGGGTTCACTCGTGCTCAACCTCGCCGCAGCACTGAAGGTCATCGCCATCTCCGCGGTCCCGTTCCTCGAACTGCGCGTCGGCATTCCCGTCGGCATCCTCAGCGGCTTTTCGCCGGGCGTCGCCGTTACCCTGGGGGTGATCGGCAACGCCCTGCAGGTGCCGCTGGTGATCTTCATGATGTATATACTGCGCAACTTCGCGCAGCAGGTGCCCTTCGCGGCCCGCTGGCTGGCCCGCGCCGATGCGGCGGCCCGGCGGCACCACCACTGGGTCCACCGCTACGGCTGGATCGGCCTGGTACTGTTCATCGTGGTGCCGCTGCCCGGCACCGGCCTCTTCTCGGGTGCAGCGCTGGCCAACCTGATGCGCATGCCCGCGCTCCCCACCGCCCTGGCCATGGCCGGCGGCCTGGCCGTCTCCGGCGTGTTGGTGGGGGCGGTGGCCACGGGAGCGCTGACGGTGTTTGACTGGCTGTAGGAAGGGCCGGCCGGGACCTGCGCTAGGCGCCCGCGGCCAACCAGAAGCCCGCCGCCGCCCCGGCGAGGGTGGCCAGCAGATTGACCAGGTCGTTGCTCACCACCGGAAAACCCCGGTGCAGCCGGGTCGGGCTGCCGCAGCGGTGCACCGTGCGTTCCGTCTCTTTATGGCAGCGGGGGCACCAGTAGACAGCCTGCACCGTGGCGCCCAGCAGCGAGTCCACCAGGGAGCCGAACAGGCCCGCCAGGGCCAGGTGCGGCAGCAGTCGCCACCAGAGCGGCTCCACCGCGGCGGCCACGGCGCCCACGAACGCGGCGCCGCCCACGGCCGCGGCGAGGCCGTTCAGCGAAACGGCCCCACTGGTGCCGGGAGGGGCCGGCCGAAGCGTGGTGATGAGGCGTGGCGCCGAGCGGGCCAGCACGCCCAACTCGGTCGCCCAGGTGTCGGCCGAGGCGGCCGCAAGGCTGCCCAGCAGGGCGCCCATCCAGGGCAGCTCGCCGGTCCAGGCGTAACCCAGCGCCGCTGCGGCGGCCACCCCGCCGTTGGCCAGAGCCTGTCCGAGGTCGCGGGTGCCGGTCTTGGCGAACTCGGCCTCCACCTGCGCCTTGCGGCTGCGGAAGAACCGGGAGAGCAGGCTGCCGGAGAGGAAAAACGCGACCAGGGCGAGTCCACCCGTCCAGCCACCCAGGCCGAAGACCGGCGTGCCGGTGAGGACCGCTCCGAGCGCCCCGCTGGGGGTGAGCCACCGCTTCAGCCAGGCCAGGGCGCCGATGGCGGCCGACAGCACCGCTCCCGCGCCCAGTCCGGGCAGGAGGTGCGGGAAGAGCCGGAGGCCGGCCCAGAGAACCAGGCCGGTGCCGAGCGGCACCCAGAGGTTGTCACGCCCCTTGATGCCCAGGCCCTCGGCGCAGGTGGCGGCCACTGCGGCCAGCCCCGCCAACCCCCAGGTCCCGGCGGGCGAAAGGGCCGGCGCCAGCTGCCTGAGCACCGCAAGGGTGGTGACCAGGGTCACCCCGAACATGGCCAGCGAGCCCTCGAGGCTCTTGATGTGGCCGCCCAGGGTCTCGTACCGGCGCCTGCCCCAGCGCAGGCCCACCGTGGAGGCCACCGCGTCGCCCAGCGTCATCGCGAGCACGCCGCCGATCATGGCGGCGTGCTCGTTCCATGCCAGCAGGATGAGAAGGGCGAAGGAAATGGGGAACCATACAGTACCCAGGTTCTCCGCATCGGCGGCCACGGAGCCCAGGAGCCGCCGACGGTGGATGACATAGTTGCCGATAGCCGCCACCGCGGCCGGCACCGCCGCCACGAAGCGGCTCTCGAAGAGCAGCGCGGTGCCGATGATCCAAAGGCCGACCCCCACGTGGATCACCTTGCGGGCCCACGGCCTCGGCAGTCCCAGGCGGTATGCCCCCTCGCCCACCGCCACCACCGCGCCCACGTACGCGAACGCCAGAATCAGCGCCCGGAGGTCACTCATCTGCATTCCTCCCTGTCCTGACAGGGTGAGTTCGCTTTCTGGCAGAGACTCCCCTGCCGGAAGTGTTCGGGACGCAAACAAGGCGGTTGCACCGGGCACCATGGTGCCTAGGTGAACATGACTTCTCTTGGCCATGTGAAAGGCGGGGCTGCGCAATGTGGAACATCTTGCTGGACCTGTTCGTCGACTTTGGCCGCGCCACGCTGCTGGGATTCGGCGGGGGCCCCTCGATCGTGCCGCTGTACGAGCACGAGGCCGTGGAGGTCTTCGGCTGGGTCACCCGGGAGGAGTTCGGCACCGCCCTCGCCATGGGCAACGCCCTTCCCGGCCCCATCGCCACCAAGATCACCATGTACATCGGCTACCGGGTGGCGGGATGGCCGGGTGCGCTGGTCGCCCTGCTGGCGGTGACCCTGCCGGTCGGCATCGTGATGATCGCCCTGGCGGGGCTGATGCTGCGCTTCAAGGACAGCCCCGTCCTCAGGGGGATGGTGAACGGCATCCGACCCGTGGTCTTCGTGATGCTGCTCACGCTGGCCTTCGACTTCGCCGGTTACGCCTTCCAGCCCCTGGGCACCGGCCCCCTGCGGTGGCTGCCCTTCGGCATCGCCGCAGCCTTCTTCATCTCCACCCACTACTTCCGCCTCTCCCCCATCTACGGGGTGGTGGGTGCGCTGGCGCTGGGGGCTATCTTCCTGCGCTAGCCCCCTCGCCGCAATATCACGCGAAAGTTCGCGAAGGAAGCAGGGTTCTGCAAGGGCAGGGCGAAGAGATACTTCCGGATCCGCGATTCTCGTTTAGGAGGATGTCAGACTTGGCCGTTGTCAGCATTTTTGTCGGGAACCTGCCCTGGGCTACCACGGATGAGGATCTGTATGAGCTCTTCGCCCCGTACGGCGAGGTCAAACGGTCGAAGATCGTCCTGGATCGCGAGACCAACCGCAGCCGCGGCTTCGGTTTCGTGGACATGGAGGAGGAGGCTGCCGCCAAGGCCATCGAGGCCTGGAACGGGCAGACGTACAACGGCCGTGTTCTGACCGTCAACCTGGCGCAGAGCCGCCCGGCCCGTTCGTAAACCAGTTATTGCCCGGTCGAACGGGAGAAGGCGCTTCCACACCACCGGCCCAGCGGATCCCCACCGGCGGTGCGCCCGGATTGACGACTCCTCGCATTCGATCAGGCACATCAGCGGTCAGAAACACAAGGCCCTGGGCCCGCCATCCGGCGGTGCCCAGGGCTCTGTTTATTCCGCCTTTCCGCCCGTCAGGCGCCTCTCCAGCTCCGCCCTGCGGGCCTCGAAGCCTGGCTTGCCCAGAAGCGCGTACATGTTTTTCTTGTACGCCTCCACGCCCGGCTGGTCGAAAGGGTTCACCCCCAGGAGGTAGCCGCTGATGGCGCAGGCCTTCTCGAAGAAGTAGAGCATCTGGCCGTAGTGGTAGGGCGTGAGCTCCGGCAGCGAGAGCAGCAGATTGGGCACGCCGCCGTCGGTGTGGGCCAGCACCGTTCCCTCCAGCGCCATGCGGTTCACATGGGCCAGGCTCTGTCCCTCGAGGTACCCCAGGCCGTCGGCCGCGTCGCCGCCGGAGATGACCACGTCGGTCTGCGGGCGCTCCACCTGAATCACCGTCTCGAACAGGTTCCGCATGCCCTCCTGGATGTACTGGCCCATGGAGTGCAGGTCGGTGGTGAACTCCACCGAGGCGGGGAAGATGCCCTTGCCGTCCTTCCCCTCCGACTCGCCGAAGAGCTGCTTCCACCACTCGGCAGTGCTGCGGAGGGCGGGCTCGTACGTGACGAGGAGCTCGGTCGTCCGGCCTTTCCGATAGAGCGCATGCCGGGCGGCGGCGTACTGGTAGCATTCGTTGGTGAGCAGATCAGGGTTCGCGTACTCTGCCATGGCCGCGGCCGCACCGGCCATGAGCTGCTCGATGTCGATGCCGGCCACGGCGATGGGCAGCAGCCCCACCGCGGTCAGCACCGAGTACCGGCCGCCCACCGGGTCGGGGATGACGAAGCACTCGTATCCCTCAGCGTCGGCCAGCTGCTTCAGCGCGCCCCGGGCCCGGTCGGTGGTGGCGTAAATGCGCCGCCGGGCGCCCTCCTTGCCGTACCGGCGCTCCAGGTACTGGCGGAAGAACCGGAAGGCGATGGCCGGCTCGGTGGTGGTACCCGACTTGGAAACCACGTTTACGGAGACGTCCTTCCCCTCCAGCACCTCGAACAGGTGGGTGAGGTAGACGGGGCTCAGGTCCTTGCCGGCGAAGAAGATCTGCGGGCCCGGCCGCTTCTCCGCCGGGAGCAGGTTGTAGAAGCTGTGGCCCAGGGCCTCGATGGTCGCCCTGGCCCCGAGGTAGGAGCCGCCGATGCCGATGACGACCAGGGCGTCGGAGTCAGACCGGATCCGGGCGGCGGCTTCACGGATGCGGCGGAACTCGTCCCGGTCGTACCGCTCGGGCAGGTCGAGCCAGCCGGTGAAGTCGGCCCCGGGGCCCCGGCGCTGGTGGAGCAACTCGTGGGCGGCGCGGACCGCCTCCGCCTGGTACTCAATCTCGTGGGGTGGCACAAAGACTGCGGCACGGGAAAGATCGAAGCGCAATGAAGCGTTCATGTGCAATAACCTCCAGGCGCAAATTCCTCCTTCATTATAGGCCGATCACCCAGGCGGTCCAAGCCGGGCTCAGAAGGTCACCGCCCGAACCGCCCCGGTCCGCACCTGGGTGACGCGGCCGGCCCGGTCCACGAGGACCACCGGGTCCGCCGAGACCAGCTTGCCGGCCAGCCATCGGTTTCCTACCAGCAGCGTGACCTCGTGGCCGCGCAGGGCCGCCAGCAGGTCCCGCAGCGCCTCTGACTGGCACTCCGGGGTCGCCGGCCGCCGCGCCTCCCCGGCCGGAGGGGCGCCGCGCCAGGGCGCCACCGGGAGGCCCTTCCACTGGAACCGGGAGGCCCGCCTCACCGCCGCACCTCCAATCCGCGCCAGCCCGTCTGGAGCACTGCGGGCCGGCACGCATACGCTGACTAGTGGGAGAGCTATGCCGTAGCTCGCTCAACCGATACCTGAGGGGGATACGGGACATGTCCCAGAACTCCACGATCCGCCAGCTGCTGGAAGACCTGCGCGGGGGCGGGTTCAACACGAGCCTGATCGTGGACGGCGTCGTCATCGAAAACCAGAAGGTGGTCGCCTTCGAAAACGGCATCGTGTACACCGTCAACGCCAACGGCGTGGCCCGCGCCACACGCATCGACCAGATCGACAGCGTGAACTTCTAGGTCGGGGGGCCACCCCCCGCTACACAGCGGTCCCGTATCGCTTCGATCGAGTAGGAGGGGGCGGTTAGCCCCCGACCTCTCACACCACCGGACATGCGG
>NZ_JBFNEH010000079.1:0-9799 GCF_040797425.1 Symbiobacterium sp.
CCGGGTACTCAGCAATCTCAAGTTCCGGTCCCGGTGCGGCCCCCACCCGCACAGGTGCGTTCACGAACAGCACCGCCAGCAGCAGCCAGGCGAGCTGCGCGGCACGCCACATGCGTCTCCGATTCATCCGTCCTGCTCTCCCCCACTGTGTACTTCTCACATAGCCAATACGAAATCCCCTGAGGCCAGGTTCTCCCAGGGGCTTTCGCTACAAGGTAAATTCGTGAGTGCTACTACCACACCCGAGCAGGAGCATGACAGGACGGGTTTGCGTGAGCGGAGCGTTGTTGGAGTTCTCCACCGACAGGTCGTCCGCGGCCACCGGTAGAGACCTGGGGACGACCAGCCCACTGCTCGCTTTCACCGGCGGGTTCCGGCTGACCCGGCCGAAGCGGGTGCAGATCCCGGGCCTGGCCCGGCTGGACAAGCAATAGCCCGTCGACAGCCGCGGCCCCGTCACGGACCGTCGCGCCGCTGGTGCTCCCGCACCGCGAGCAGGAACACCACCATCACCGGTGCCAGGAGCGCAAGGGTAATCGGGGCCGTTTTCCAGAAAAACAAGTTCAGCAAGACTACGAATACGACCACTGCGACTGCGCAGCCCATGGCCTTCGCCTCCTCACAGGACACCGAGCTGTGACCTTGTTCACGTTCAACATACACGTGCGCAGTGACAACGGGGTGTCACTGCGCACTTCCATGTTCCCACGACTTTTGTTTTCCTCGAGCTCATTGTGCAACACTGACACTGTTCATGGTATGGTCTTTACAAGAGCTGAACCGCCGTGATTTTCCACCCCTGCGGCGGCCATGGGAGGTAATCACTTGATGTCAACTTCAGCGGACGAGCGGAGAGCGGTTGAACTGAATGACAGAGGCCACCGCCTCATGCAGCAGGGCGACTTTGAGCAGGCCATCGCCTGCTTCCGGGAGGCCTGGGATTTGGGGGGCCTGGTCGCCGCCCGCAACAACTGGGCAACCGCACTGTACCACAGCCACAGGCCGGCCGAGGCACTGCAGGTGCTCGACTGCCTGCTGGAGGATCTCTATGACCACCCATACTCCCACGCCCTGGCCAGCCTCTGCTGGTCCGCCCTGGGCAACACCGAACGGGCCCGGAACCATCTCAAACGGGCAATCCGCGGCTTCGACGCGGGCCTTGCAAACCTTGCCGCCCACCCCGACGGGGGAAAGGCCTGGGTCGAGTACACGGTGGCCATCAAGCACGCGGCAGGAAACCTGGGCGACCACCGACTGGTCCTGGACCTGCACAGCCGCTGGCCGGGCAGAGATCTGCCCCGGGGCACCTTCCTCGCCGGGGTAGCGGCCTTCAACCTGGAAAAGTACGCCCGGGCTGTGCGCATCTGGCAGCGGGTTCGTGATCCCGAGTGGCAGGGCCTCCTGTGGGCGTACAGCCTGGTGGCTGAGCAGACCGAGCGGGGCGTGATTCCGCCGTTTCCGCTGGATTACGAACTTCCCAAGGTTGAGGGGCTCCAGGATCTGACGCCCGAAGAGGCAGACCGGCTGCCCGTGGAGGGAGGACTGCGCGTCATCCTGCTGGCCGCAGCGTTCGACCAGGCAGGAGCCGACCCATCCAGTGGCAGCCGCGCGGTGGCGGAGGTCATCCGCCGCACGGGCGACTGGGGTATCGAACTCGGCCGGCGTCTGCTGCGGGGCGCAACCGTGCCCATGAGCCTCAAGATGGGCGCCGCGCAGGCCTTGACAGAGCTGGGCGTCTTTCCGCCCGGCGAGCCGATCCCCGCGGTCGTCGACGGACGCCCGACGCAGATTGTCGTCCGGACACAAGAGGTCGCCGAGGGGCCCATTCCAGAACTGGAGGCGGTGGTCGAACAGGCCCGGCAATTCTGGGAGGAAGGGCAGCGCGACGCCGCCCTGAAGCTGCTCACGGATCTGCACGAGGGGCCCGTGTTCTACCCTCCGGCAGCGCTGCTTGAAGCCTACTTCCTTCGCGAACAAGGACGCCGGGACGAGGCGCTGGCCCTTGTGCGGAAACTGGAAGAGTTGATGCCCGACCAGCCAAGCGTCCTGCTATTACTGGCGGTGCTCCACCTGGACCAGGGCGATGTGGAAACCGCCAGGCACTACGCGGAAGCCATCGACCCCACCGGCATGCCCCCTGCGTTCCGCCGCGACTTTGAGCGTGTGATGGCCGCACTTGACAGGCAAAGCCTTGTCACGGAAGACCTCGACACGGTGTTCGCCGCCTACCAGGAGTTCTTGCGGGAGCAAGTTGATGAAAAGCCCATCACCCTGAACATGACCCTCGCCACCGCGCTTCGGCGCATCCCGGTGCAGTGGCTGAACGCGGCCGCCGGGCGATTTGCGATTCCGCCCCAGCGCCGCCGCCCCGAGCGGGAGAAGGCCCTGGCTGCGGCGATGCTGAACCGGGACCGGCTCCGGGCCGTCCTGGCGGACGAGCCCCCGGCGGTTCGGGAAGCCCTGGCATTCGTGCTGGCCGAGGGCGGTTGGGTGAAGCTGCAGCGGCTGACCCACCGGTTCGGCGACCAAGCAGGCGATGGTTTCTACTGGGACGAGCACCCGCCCACCTCTCCCCTCGGCCGGCTCCGGGCGCTGGGGCTGGTCCACGTGGGTCGGGCCCTCGTCGGCGGGCGCCGGCACAAGGTCGCGGTGGTTCCGGCCGAGCTGCGCCCGCTGCTGCAGTCCGATCCGTGACCGTCGGCGCCGCGAGCCCGTTCCGCAGTCGGAGCCGAAAGCATTCCCAATCCAAATCGAAGCAGACTGAACCAAGGCCGCCACCCGGCAGACGGGTCGCGGCCTCAGGCTGCAGACCAAGGCGCCTCTTGTGGCCAGTCAGCGGATCACAGGTGGCGGTACCCACCCCGCAATCGTCTCACCCCATCACATCCTCCAACAACACGTTCACCAGCTGCTCCTGGTAGGCCGTGACCCCCTCGGCGGCGACGGCCTGGGCCGTGGCCGCCATAGGCCCCGTTACGGCCAGCAGCGCCTTCCGGGCCTCCTCCGAGAGCGGCTTGCCGCCCGACCCCCGGGCCGCGAGCCGGTACGCGTCCGGCCCGAATCGCCAGGGATGGAAGCGCTCGCCGTACCGTGCGGCCAGCCCGGCGGCGATGATGATGCCGTTCCGGTCGAAATCCCCGCTGTACCAGATCTGTGTCCCGGCTGCCGCCAGCAGGTCCAGGAGGCGCAGCCCGGCCGCGCTCAGGAAGCCGCTGGTGCAGATCAGGGTGACCCGCCGCCCGGGCGGCGCGTCCGCCAGCCGCCGCAGCAGCCACTCAAACACGGCCGGATTCTCCACCACGAAGGCGCGGTCCTGGAGGGCCCGGGCGGATGACCAGCGCCGCACCTCTCCCAGCGTGACGGCCCAGGCGCCGCTGCAGGCGGTCATCGCCGCCACCATGGGATGCACCCGACCGTCCCCCGCCCACTGCGCCTCGGCCAGGTGAGCCACCAGCACGGTGGAAGAAACCTGGTCGACGCCCAACCCCGCCTGATCCAGCAGGTAGGCCCGGGCCTCACGGGACTGCAGTTCCGCCGGCGGCGGGCCGAACCGCTCCTGTAGGGCGTGATCCAGGAGACGCCCGCCCGGCTGGTCCGCGTCGAACGCGTGCGGGTCGCCGGTGAGCGACGCGGCAAAAACCGCCAGGAGTTCGTGCTCGCCCCGGTCCGCCGGCAAGCGGGCCAGGGCGGTGCCCACCGCGGCCACGGCCCATGCGGCCTGCTCCGCGTCGTCTCGGTAGGCCCGCCTGACCCACCGCGCACTCTCACTCTCCCCTGCGCGTACGCCGTCGAACCAGGCACGCACCGCGTCCGTCTGGGGAAGCGCCCCGCCCACCCCCTCCAGCCAGGCCGCCCAACGGGCGGCGGCAGCCTCCCGCTCCCGCCGCCGGGTGGTGATGGGGCCGTACGCCGCCTCCAGCACCTCCAGGAGGCCCGTGCGGTAACGGCTCCGGGCCAGGGCGGCGTCCAGTTCCGGCAGGCTCACCTGCACCTCCTCGCCCCGCCCGGGCGTCCGGCCCAGGAGGTTGGCCAGCTCCTCCCGCTGTGCGGCGCTGAGCGGCAGGCGCACGCGTCCCCGCACGCCGTCCTCCTCGTAGACCTTCCGCCGGGCCGCGGCCAGGAGCGGCTCCAGCCCGGCCTCCCGGAGGGCAACCAGCGCATCCCGGGCGCTCATGGCTCAGACCCCCCGTCCGCCGGCGGCGCCAGGGCCTCCAGGGGCTCCCAGGCCACGCTGCCGTTCCAGAGGATGGGGAAGGCGGTGTGCAGGTTGCCTTCCAGGCTCAGCCGGTAGGTCATGGCAGCCGAGAGCGACTGGCTGTAAGGCAGCTCGTCCGGCGTGGTGATGATCCAGCAGAAACCCAGTTGGGAGAGGAAGGCGAGATAGTTCTCCTGGTTGTTGGTGTCGAAGCCGGCAAAGGCCTCGTCCAGGGCCACCAGGCGGGGCAGGTCTGACCGGGGCGACGCATCGTACCGCGCGGCCACGCCGGCCAGCACCGGGACCGCCAGGGCCCAGGCTTTCGCCGAGGTGGAGCGCCGGCCGAAGCCCCGGGTGCGGATGGGCACCGCGGCGCTGGCGCCGGGCATGCGGCTGAGCAGCTCGTATTCGAACCAGTTGCGGTAGTCCAGCGCACGGGCCACCGCCTCCTGGTAGCCGATCTCCTCGCCGCTGGCCCGGGCCTCCTCCCGCACCCGCTCCACCTCCTCCTTGATCGTGCTGAGCAGCACTGCCCGCTTCTCGTCATCCAGCCAGCGGCTGCCCTGCTCCATCTGCTCGAGTTCGTGCGCGATGCGGGCGCCGGGCATCCTGTCGGGCGGCAGCATGCTGAGCCGCAGGCTGAGCTGTTCGCCGTCGCTGAGCTGCAGGCCCTTCAGCTTCTCGTTGGTCCGCCGGGTAAAATCCCTCGCCGCCCGGATCAGCCGCCGGAGCTCGTCGAGTATCCCCTCGTAGATGATGTCCTCGTAGAGCTTCCGCTGCTCCTCCTCCATCAGCTCCGCGTACTCCCGGGCGCGCAGCTCCAGCCGCTCGCGCAGCTGCGTGGCTGTCACCGGCACCCGGTCGTACTGGAAAGAGAGGCTGGTGTGCTCCCGGTTCCAGGTGGGCACGTAGTCGCGCAGGGTGTCCTGCTCCGCGTAGACCACCTGATTCAGCTCACCCAGCCGCTGCCTCTTGACCTCCTCCAGGTCGGCGGCGTCAACCAGCCGGGCCAGCCGGTGCATGATGTTCACGGAACCCTCCTGGTCGAGGGCTTGCAGGTGGGGAGCCAGCAAGGGGTGCAGCCGGAGTCGCTCGCGCACGACCTCCAGCCGCCGGGCGAGGTCACGCCGCAGCTCCGCCTCCTGCGGCTCGTACTCGGCGATGCGCTCCCGGGCCGTGTCCCTCTGGGTCTCGAGGCCGCCCCGCCGCTTCTGGCTGGCCCTCTCCTCTTCCTCCAGGTCCCGCAGCCGGCTCAACGCCCGCTCCAGCCGCTGCTGGCGGGCCCGTACGTCCGGGTCGGCCAGTTGCCGCTCCAGGGTCTCGACCGCGGCCGCCGCGGCGGCGTGGTTCCGCCGGGCGAGTTCGTGGTCGCGCTCCAAGCCCGCCATGATCTGCCGTCCGTGCTGCAGGTGAGCCACCAGGGAACGATACGACTCCGCCAGGCGCACCAGCGCCTCCGCGGGCGCCGTGAGCGCCCCGATCTTGCGGCCCAGGTCGGCAAATTCATGCCTGCGCTGCACCAGGCCCTCGTAGGTCAGTTCGGCCGCTCCCGGCAGATCGGCAGCCGCCCGGTGGAAGGCCACGGTCCGGTCGTGCAGCACCGCCTCTGCCTTGGCCAGCTTCGGCTTTTCGGCCTCCACGCGCTCCTGGGCTCGCTGCGCCTCCTCCGCCCGGAGCCGGACGGTTCCCAGCGCATCGAACAGCCTCTGCCAGGAAAGCCGCTGCAGCGCCTTCAGCTCCGCATCCACCGCCTGGATGGCCGCCTCCGCTGCCTGTCGCTCCGCTTCCGCCTGAGCCAGGGCGTCCTGCGCGTGACGGAGCGCCTCGCCGACCTCCCGCAGGCGGCGCTCCCGGCGGCGGCGCCGGTTCTCCTCGCCCAGGTAACCGGCCTCGCCCTCTACCCACGGGCCCACCTGCCCCTCCGCCACGCCGTTCCGCCACCGGCCATCGGGAGCCACCCAGCGGTCGCCGCTTCCCTCGCCCCAGCCGATGGAGGCCAGGGCAGCCGCCACCGCCGGGGGCGCGTCCGGCTCGGGCTCCAGCACCGTGAGGAGGGATGGACCGGCGACAGGCCGGGGCTGAAGGCGAGCATCCACCGGGGCCCCGGCCCAGGCCCCGCCAGCGCCGTCATCCCCCTCAGGGAAAACCAGAAGGTCCAGCCAGCCCGCTTCCAGCACCGCCGCCTCCACACGGGCCTGCACGTCGGGCGGCACGTCCGGGCGGAACCGGGCCCAGCGGAAGAGGGGCCGCAGCCGGTCCGGCAGGGACCGGCGGGCCCGCGCCCGCACCTCGGACCGGGGCGGGTCACCGGGGTCAGCCTCGATCTCGGCCAGCCGCTCCTTCAGCCGGTCCACCCGTAGCTGCGCGACCCGCCGCTCCTGCTCGGCCGCGTCGACCCGGGCCGCGAACTGTTCCTTCCGGCGGGCCGCCAGCTCGGCGATGGGCTCCACCAACTCGTGCACCCCGCCGGCCGGCGGCGCGTCCAGATCCCGCACCCGGGCTGCCAGGCGGGCGACATCCATGTCACCGGGCGCCAGCGCGGGGCTCTGTTCCTGCCAATGGGAGAGCTGCCGGATAAGATCCTCGCGCGCGTCGTCCGCCTGGTCCTTCGCGGCCTCCAGCGCGTCGGCGGCGCGACCGAAGTCCTTGCGGAGCTCTTCGATGCGGGTCTGCGCCATCGCGAAGGCCCGGTCGGCCTCATCGAGCGCCCGGCGGGCTTCGGCTGCCCGGGCAAAACCTCGCTGCAGGTCCTCGGCCTCGAGGGCGAGCCCCGGGTCGGGCCCGGCGCCCTCCAGCACCTCAGGCGGATCGTCCACCGCGAGCACGACGATGGCCTGGCCGGCCTCCCGCAGTTCCCGTGCCGCCCCGTGCCACCCCAGCCCCTCGGCCGCCCGGGCCAGGGACTCGATCTCATCCGCCAGGGCACGCCGCCGGTGGGCGAAATCCTCTGCGACCCGCCGCTGATCGCCCTCCACCTGCTCCAGGCGCTTCCGTTCAGCCGCCAGCCGCTCTTCCAGGTCCGCCACCCGGCGGATGGCCTCCGCCGCCTTCTCCTTGGCCTCCTGCAGCCGCTCCTGCAGGTCGACGCCCTCGGATTGCCGCAGTTCCTCCACCTCGGCCTTCAAGGCAGCCTGCTCCTGATCCCGCTTCTGGCGTTGCTCCTCCAACGCCGCCAGGCCCTCATCGGCATCCAGCAGGCTCTCCCGGGCCTCCTTCAGCTTGCCGACCACGTGGCCCAGCTGTCCCTGCACGCTCAGGTACTGCCCGGCCGCCTCCTGCACCAGCACCTCGGCGAGGGCGTAGAGGGCTGCGTCCACACGGCCGACCGCCTCCGCCTTCGCCGTCACGTCGGCCAGGTTGCGCCGGTACTCTTCGATGTTATTGACCACCTCGCCCACCCGGCTGAGCCGGTCGGGCGAGATGCCCGGGAGCGAGCGGCGCAGGAGGTCGCAAACCTTGTCGGGCCCGGCTTGCTCGCCGAGCTTGGGCCGCCGGGCCTGGAGCAGCATCGCAATCAGGGCGTCGAAGTCGTCGCCCTGGAAGCCGAAGAGGTGATCGTTCACCAGCCGCTGGTACTCCGACTTCTCGGTGACGACGATGCCCCCGTCGCCCAGCAGGCGCGCAAACTCCCGCCGGCCGAGGCAGGTGTCGTCGGCGCCGCGCACATCGAAGTCGCGCCCGAGCCGCTGCCCCTTCAGGAGCAGGAAGCCCCACCAGTCGACAATCCTGCGGGGGTTGGACCGGGAAGCCGTCACGCCCATCCCGATGGTCAAGAACCGCTGCTCCACCGTGTGGTAGAACTCCAGAGCGATGTAACCGGTGCGCGCCTCATAGCGGAACGCGTCGGGGTTGCCGGCCTCGGCCCCGTCCGCCCCCAGCAAGTAATAATGAAGGAAACGGTCGCGGCTCTGCGCCGGATCCAGCCGCGCCGGTTCGGTCCGCCCATCCAGCAGCACGGGGATGGTGAGCGCCAGCAGCGAGGACTTGCCGCCGGCGTTCTGCCCGGTCAGGGCCAGCCGGCCATGGGCGAAGCCGAACTCCTGGTCCCGCCAGTGCCACCAGTCCCGCAGGATGAGCCGCTCGGGCCGCCATCCCTGCGGCCCGCCGGGGACGGCGCGCCGCTGCTCTTCCAGGTGGCGTTCAAGTCGTTGCCAGAATTCCATGGCTACCTCCCATGCGTCAGAACAGCCTGGCCTGCTCCACCCGCGGCCGCTCCTGCTCGGCGGCCCTGCCGCCCTCTTGCGCCGCACCGCTCTCGCGATCCGCCGGTCGGCTGCCGCCGGCCTCCCCGGTCACATACCGCCCCCTGATGCCCGCCGCAGCCGGCAGCAGGTAGCAACGGCCCAACCGGTCGGGCCCCCGGAGCAGCCCCATGCGCCGCATCTCCGCCAGCACCACCGCGGTCCAGTTACAGCACTCGCTCTCGCTTCAGGAGCGGTTACTTCCTTCAGGTTCAGCTTCCATAGATGTGCGCCCGCCGAGTGATAGACCACCCCATCAACCACTACAGGCTGTGCAGCGCTTTCCCCCAGTGCCTGAGTCTGCCAGAACACTGACAACTCAAGCAACCCTGTGGGGACCGACACGACTGACGTACGGTTGGGCGATCCACCCTTGGTGATCCAGTTCCCTGTCATGGCCGTCGGCGTGTGCATGAAGGTCGCCATCACCACAACCGCACCGACAACCCAGCGTCGCCACCTCATGCACGGCCCCCCTTAGTATCGAACGGCCCGGTTCTCAAGGTACCAGCTCGGATACTCGTAGAGAGGGAAAAAGGGAGTGAAAATATGCACCTGATAAGTACCCGAGAGGGTGCCGTCTTCGCGGCGGAAGATGGGCTCTGCACCCACCCAGTAGACTTTGGCCCCCATCTGCTCAGCAACAAACCGAACCGGCACCATCGCCCGGTCGTTCCGAATTACTGGAGGTGCGTCCAGTGGCACCTCGTGCCCATCCACGACCGCTACTGGCTGGTCAACGGTTAGTACTATGGTTCGCTCGGGAGTCGTCACTATCTGCTCTTCAAGAAGGAAACGGTCGGGGTCAGGCAGATGCGTCTCCGGTTGGAACAGATCTGGGTAGTCGTATCCAGGCACCGGAACTGCCTTCATTACGTTGCGGGTGACGGCTGGGAAATGGATCGTGACTTGGCGCCGTGCTTGATCCCAGGAAACCTCGGCACCCATCATCTCACTGATGAATCGGATCGGAACCCGTACACGGTTAACGGTAGTGTCGAGATACGCCGGCGTATCGAAATGGATACTGGCGTTACCAAAATTTAGGAAAACGTATATTTGGTCGGGATTGCCCTCGTGCCGATATCCGTAGTCGCGGCCCAGACCAGGGTGGGACTTGTCCATCCAGTACTCGTATTCGATGCCCCGCGCGTCAGCCAGTTTCTCCTCCTCGCTGGGTTCACGTGCTAATGTGATTGACTTGACCGGTTCATATCGGCAGGGCTTCAAGTGTAGTCGGTTTACAACATACGAACGGCCGAAAACGCGGGTAATGAGTTGCGTGTCAGGCTCCGGATAAGCATAGACGTGCATCGTCGTTCCGCAACCCATCCAGTCCTCTTCCCAGTAATAGGGATACTCC
>NZ_JBFNEH010000080.1:0-9782 GCF_040797425.1 Symbiobacterium sp.
CCTACACAAGCGCACGATGCTCAGCACATGTTGACAAATAATCCGGGCAACAACAGCGTTTAACCTTGAGCAGGGAGGGCGGTCCCTCTACCTGTCTCGAAACGCCACCTGGCTGGACGGCGAGGCTCGCCTTCCCGTGTTCGTTCCGATCACGATCCAGCACCGTTGGACCCCCGGTCCTGCCGGATGGCAGGCCGAGACAGGCTGGGGTGACGCGCTGATGGCGGCGGTACTTTCGGATTTGAGCCTGAGCCCCTTACCTGACGTTGGTGACATCCTGGGGAACTTGGAGCGCGCCCGCCAGGAGGGCATCGACGGTTTTGTTGCGGCTCTGGTCCACCCGCCACAGGAAAACGGTCACAGGGTTCGCCCAGGCCTCGGTGTGGCGGATCTCGCCCAGCTGTTTGACTCGATAAGCAAGGCGGTGCCGTTTCTCGTCCCTGTCGAACCCAGCCCGAGGAACAAGCTGGGAAACGCAACCCGGAAGAACCGGCTCCGCAAGTGGACGGACATCGGCGTCGACGAGCGCCATAAAGCTGTGCTGGCAACCTGCGCGGAGCCGCCGACCATTCGGCTCTTCTGGCAGACCGAGGCCATGCGGGACGCCGTTACCGAAGCCCTCAACCGGGAGTTCGGCGGAGCCATAGTCGTCACCCCGGTGCAGTTCGGGGAGTTGGGCCGCCGTCTGGAACTCCAGGACGGCTCGCGGAGTGCCCAGTGGGCTGCGGTGAAGCGGCGGGCCGAAGAGGTTGCCGCTGCAGTAACGGGCGAAGCACACGGAGCAGTGGTGGAGCTTCAGTGGGACCGTCAGGGCGGGCACACCAGCCCTGCGGATCCCAAGGCGGCGATTCGCCTGGGCCTGGCCAGAGTTGGCATGGCCAGTCAGTTCCTGCAGCCGCCTGACGAGGAGCAGAAGGAACTGGTCACCGCTGAGAACCACCGGGTGACCGGAGCGGTACGTGACCTGATGCGGCAGCTTGGGATTCTGCTAGACTGGCCCAGGCCGGTGCTTCGCGGTGAGGCAGTGGCGGGAACCTCGCTGGTCGGCCTGACGACAATTCGGAAGAGCACCGGTCGAAGGGGGAGGCGGCGGTATGACACCGCGTATCTGCCGGTCATGGTCTGGATGAGCACCACAGATTCGCGGATTCTGGTGCACTACCCCGGTGCTTCCGGATGGGCGACCTATCGGGAGGCGGCCACTCAACTGGCGGTTGCGGCGGAGACCGATTGGTATGACAATCCAGCCGCTGTGCACCACTGGCTCCAAGAGCGCCTATTGCAGGACATCCTGCCCGAGGGGCGGACGCTTCTGTTGGTGGACGGGTACCGGACCCGGAACTGGTGGGGTTGGATGACCAACACCGCCGTGACCGTGGATGACTTGAAGTTCGGCGACCGGAAACAGCTGTGGGCGCCGGTCAACGACCCCCTCTGGGAGAACCTGCGCATCGTGCGTATCTTGTCGGGCGACAGCGAAGAGACGGCCCAGTGGTTTGGCACGGACGACGAGGAGAGGGTCGGAGTGCCGCACGGACTGTTCCGGCTGTCGGAGCGAACGTTCCTCAGTGCACAGGAGATACCGGGGGCGACCAAGAAGTTCTTGCGACCGAGTGACAGTAAGCTGGACAAGCCAGGAAAGCAGGGGTGGCTCCCGCGGTTGATGGAGGCGGTGGTTCTTCTCAACACGCCGGGTGAGGACCCTGCACAGTGGGCGGCGGTTGCGCATCACCTGCGGATTATGGCCTCTCACCACCGGGAGGCGCTCATGCTGCCGCTGCCTCTCCACTTGGCGACATGTCTCGAGGAGTACGTGCTGCCGCTGCCGGAGGAGGACCAAGACTGATCGCGAAGGTTGCCTGGTCGGCGGAAGGCCCTTCGGCCGATTTTCCTAGCCGGGGAGAGGAACCACCGACCGAGGTGCCTAACCAATACACATGCCAACGTCAGGAGCGGCTGGCCCCGCCGCTCCAGGGAGGTGGAGCACGGCGTGAAGATCTCGATCATCCTCTCCCACATCGACACGGGCCACATCGCCTTGCCCGAGTTTCAGCGCGGCTACGTCTGGAACCGCGATCAGGTGCGCGGCCTCTTCGATTCGCTGTACCGCCGCCACCCCATCGGCGGGCTGCTCGTCTGGGTAACCGAGTCCAAGTCGGCGGTGCACCGAGGCGAGGGTCCTCTGGCCCCCGGCGTGGTGAAGCTCCTGCTGGACGGCCAGCAGCGCATCACCTCGCTCTATGGAGTCGTTCGGGGCAGGCCGCCGCGGTTCTTCGAGGGCAACCCGCAGGCGTTCACCGGCCTCCAGTTTCACCTGGAGACCGAGACGTTCGAGTTCTACCAGCCCGTGAAGATGAAGGACGATCCCCTCTGGATCGACGTGACCGAGCTGATGCAGAAGGGGAACGACGGGATCGGCGAGTTCATCCAGCGGCTGAGCGCCCGGCCGGATCTGATGCCGAAACTCTCGACCTACTTCGGCCGCCTCAGCCGGCTGCTGGGCATCCTCGACGTGGACCTGCACGTCGAGGAGGTCGCCGGTGAGGACAAGACCATCGACGTGGTGGTCGACATTTTCAACCGGGTCAACAGCGGGGGCACGAAACTCTCCAAGGGCGACCTGGCCCTGGCCAAGATCTGCGCCGAGTGGCCCGAGGCCCGGGAAGAGATGAAGGCCAGGCTTGCGAAGTGGGAGGCCGCGGGCTACCACTTCGACCTGGACTGGCTGCTGCGCTGCGTCAACACGGTGCTCACCGGGGAGGCGAAGTTCCAGTTCCTCCACGACAAGAGCGCTACGGAGGTGCAGGATGCGCTGGAGCGGGCGTGCCGGCACATCGACACCTGCCTGAACATGATCAGCGGCCGACTGGGGCTGGACCACGACCGGGTGCTCTTCGGCCGGTTCGGCATCCCGGTGATGGTCCGCTACCTGGACACGCACCCACTGCCCCTGAACGAGCGGGAGCGGGACAAGCTGCTCTTCTGGTTCCTGCAGGCCGGTATGTGGGGCCGCTTCTCGGTATCCACCGAGACGACCATCGACCAGGACCTGGCTGCACTGGAGGGGCCGGGCGGCGGCCTCGACAGGCTGCTGGAGCAGCTGCGGCTCTGGCACGGCAGCTTGCGCGTGGAGCCGGACCACTTCACCGGCTGGAGCCTGGGCGCCCGGTTCTACCCGGTCCTGTACATGCTCGCCCGCATGGGGGAGGCGCGGGACTGGGGCACGGGCCTGCCGCTTAGGGCAAACCTGCTGGGCAAGATGAGCCGGCTGGAGGTCCACCACATCTTTCCCAAGGCGCAGCTGTACAAGCGCGGATACCAGCGGCCGGAGGTCAACGCGCTGGCCAACTTCTGCTTCCTCACCAAGGACACCAACCTGAACATCTCGGATCGGCTGCCGGAGGCGTACTTCGAGGAGGTCGAGGCGCGGCACCCGGGTGCGCTTGCGTCCCAGTGGATCCCCATGGACCGCCACCTGTGGAAGATCGAGAACTACCCCGCCTTCCTGGAGGTCCGCCGGGCGCTCCTGGCCGAGGAGCTGAACCGGCGGATGGCCGAGCTGCTCCACGGCGAGACGCGGTGGCTGGAGGGCGTCCCGGCGCCAGCGGCGCCTGTGGCTCTGGCGGCGCCTGCGCCCGTGGTTCTGGGCCAGGTGGCGGAGGATGAGGAGCAGGTCCTGGCGGAACTGAACGCCTGGATGAAGGCGCAGGGGCTGCCGACGGGGATCGTGGGCTATGACTTCGCCGATCCTGGGACCGGGCAGCAGAAGGCGGTCTTCGACCTCGCCTGGCCCAACGGCATCCAGGAGGGGCTCAGTCAGCCGGTGGCGGTGCTCCTGAACGAAAGCAGCGAGGTGCTTGCCATTGCCAGCCAGGCCGGCTTCCGGTGCTTCACGACACCCGGAGACTTCCGCCGTTATGTGGAATCGGAAATTCTGGCTGCGGCCGACTGAGCCAGGATCTACAACGTTTTTAGCCTGATCATTCAGCCTGATCGCCGAATTGCAACGACTCCTTGGTCGAGGAGCGCCCGGACGGTGGACGGAGATCGTGGTCCGTCACCCGTGCGCCCGCAGGTGATCCAGCACTCGTCGCACGTCCCCTCACGCAACTACAGAAAGGTGGCCGCACACATGGCTTTCCGCGCCTTCATCTGCGCCCCGAACCGCTCCTGGGATCCCTTCCACGTCCGCAACGAAGCCGTGGGTGTCCTGTTGGTCTACGACGACGGCAACTACGACTGCAAGTTCAAGACCGTCGAGGACCAGGGCGAAGTGCTCACGATCCTCGACGGCGTGAACTGGGACAACCCCGAAGTGGCCGACTACATCCGGGAGCGGATGGACCGGCCTCCGACCTGCGCCTTCTGGGAAGTGGAGGTGCGGGAAGGAGACACCGTCGACACCATCTTCCAGCGGATGCTGGACGCCGAGAAGGCCGCCGACGAAGGGCGCTAACCCATCGCCGCAACTCCACCGTCGGCCCCGACTCCGCCGTGCGGATCCGGGGGCCGATGCGCGCGTGAGCGTGCGGCCAGCGCGGCCCTGGTGGGCGGAGCCATCTCGAGCGTGAGTCACTGGATCGCCTACCGCCGGGGCGAGATCGACGTTCGCCGCCGGCGTTATCGATATCGGCGCCACGACCCTGGCGTACGTGAAGGGCGAGATCTCCGGTGACGAAGCCCGCGACCGCATGATCGGCACCGGCGTTTCCACGGTGGGCGGCATGTACAGCGCCTACCTCGCCGAGGCGCTTCTCGCCTCCGGCGCCGCCGTGGCCGCAGCCTCCATGGCGGGTACTGGCTGGCGTCCTCCATCTACCAGTCCTGCCAGGCGATCGCGCAGGAGGCCGAGCGGCTCGAGGCGCTCTGCGCCGAGGCCGTCCGCTTCCTGAAGGCGCAGCAGGCGGAGTTCGAGCGGCTGTGTGACGAGCGCATGGCAGAGCGCAAGCGACAGTTCGCCCGCTGCTTCGCGGCCATCGACCGGGGCATGGCGGCCAACCGGTTTGAGGAGACCACCGAAGCCCTGGCCGACCTGGCCCTCCTGTTCGGGCATGAGCTGGTGTACGGCACCTTCGCGGCGTTTGACCGGGCGATGCGGAGCCCGGGGCCGCTGGAAATCGGAGCAGTTCCACGACCGATGATCAGGGCTGCGGGGTGCCAGGCTCCAGCAGCCCTGTTGTCTGAGCATGGCACCAGCCAGCGAACGTGCATGTGATCTCGTTCACAGGAGGAGTCCCGCGATCAAAGTTCGAATGTTATAGTCATTCTGTTGTGGGAGGGAGTCCGAACCCATGCGCCGCGTGTTAGCCCTACTCGTGATGCTGACCATGATGCTCGTTCCCGCTCTGGCCCAGGCGGAGACCGCGGTCCGCCTGGTGGTGGACGGGGTCGAGGTACAGACCGACGTGGCCCCTGTCCTGGAGAACGACCGTACGCTGGTGCCCATCCGTGCAGTGACTGAAGCCCTCGGGTTTGAGGTGGAGTGGGACCAGGAGACCCGCACGGCGACCCTGACCAAGGGCGAGACGACGATCCAGCTCACCGTGGGCAGTCCGGAAGCCGTGGTCAACGGGGAGAAGGTGGCGCTCGACGTGGCCCCCTTCATCGTCTCCGACCGCATGATGGTCCCTGTTCGCTTCGTCGCCGAGGAGATCGGCCTGCTGGTCGACTGGGAGCAGGAGACCCGCACGGTGCTCATTACTTCGCAGCCGCCAGCGGATGAGGCTGCGAAGACCGGTGAGTCCGACGAGGATGGCGAGGCGGATGAGGCCGGCGAGCCCGCCGGTGTGGTCGACCCGGCCGCCCTGGAATTGCTCGCGCAGGCTCATGCCGCTTCCGAGGTGAACGTCCGGCAGACGGGCCACTTCACCGTGACCATCGAGGGCGGGCTGATTCCCGTCGATTCCGAGATGTTCCTCGAAATGTACCAGGAGACGCCGGAGCGGGCCCTCGGCTACAACACGGTGCGGGCCTTCGGGATGGAGCAGACGATCGGGGTTGCCGTACTCGACGGCCAGTACTGGATGCAGGACGAGACGGGCGCATGGGCTCAGATGGCGCTGGAGGAGATGGCGCCGACGGATCGCCTGTCTGACCCGTCCGCCCTGGTCAACCTGAACCCCGCGGAATACGACTGGGCCAGCGCCACCGTTACCCGCGAGGCCTACGAGGAGACCGAACTGCAGGTCGTGACGGTGGTCATGGACAAGGCGGGACTGGCCGCTCTGATCGGTGAGGCGTCCGAGCTGATCACCGACGTCCGGATGGAGGCCCGGTACTGGCTCAACGACGACGGCACGCTGCATCACATCGATGTGTATGTCGAGACCATCGCCGACGAGCCGGTGCCCATGCGGGTGGTCATGCAGGGCACCGTGTTCATCGAGCCCTGGGACGGGACCATCGAGTTCCCGCCCGAGATCACCGGTGCTGCCGAGTAGTCGGCGGCCGGAGCGGGGTCTTTCCCTCGATCGAGCAAGGTGTGGGGCTGCGGGAGCGGGGTTCCCGCAGCCCCTGAGCTTTTCCGCCTTCTCCCGCGATCCGCCCGTTGACAACGGGCCCGGCATCTCCCATGTCCCCCCGTCCGAAGAACCCGCCGCCGGATCGGCGGGCGGAGATCCTCGACGCCGCCCTGCGGCTCTTCGCCGAGAAGGGGTACGCCGAGGCCACCAACGCCGAGATCGCCAAGGAGGCCGGGGTCACCGCGGCGGCACTCTACTACTACTTCCCCAGCAAGGAGGAGCTGTTCAGGGCCGCGGTGCGCCAGCACATCGGGCGGTTTGTCCCGACGCTGCGGGCGCTGACGGTGCAGGCGCCCGCGGACGCCTCCGGTCCGGAGGCCGTCGGGATGATCCTCCGGAACGCGCTGGCTTTCTTCACGGAGGAGAAGACGCAGCTGGTGCTCCGGATCGTCCTGGCCGAGGGGCCCCGGCGCCCCGAGATCCGCCAGATCTGGATCGACCAGATCACCGGGATCTTCGAGTTGCTGGCCCCCTTCGTGATGAACGCCATCGCCTCGGGGCAGATCCGCCCCATCGACCCCCGGCTGATCTTCGTCCTGCTCCAGGGCCCCATGCTGTCGACCGTGATCATCCGGGACCTGCTGCAGGTTCCCGCGCTGGAGGGGCTCACCAACGACGCCGTGGTCGACGCGGTCCTGGAGACCACGCTGGCCGGCCTTCGGTCCGACGGCTGAGAGAGGAGGAACACGCCGTGCTCCAGCGCATCCTGGCCCTGGCCCAGAAGGAGTTCATCCAGATCCGGCGCGACCGGCGGAACCTGGCGATGATGCTGGTCCTGCCGATCCTCTGGCTCATCCTCTTCGGCTATGCGTTCACCTTCGACGTGGGCGAAGTCCCCGTGGCCGTCGTCGACCGGAGCGGCACGACCATCGGCGCCGCCGTGGCCGACGCGCTCCGCAGCTACAACCGCTTCGTCCCCGCCGACCTGCCGGAACCGTCTGACGCCGGCATCCGGGAGGCGATCTTCCGGGGCGAGGTGGTGATGGGCGTCCTCATCCCGCCCGGCTACGGCGACGAGGCGCATGCCGAGCTGCACATCCTGCTGGACGGGGCGAACCTCTTCGCCGCCCAGACCGCGGCCCGCCTGATCCCGGCCGCGCTGGAGCCCGCCCAGGAGGTTGTGCGGGCGGAGCTTCAGGCCCGCACCCGGGCGCATGTGGCAGAGTTGATCGCCGAGGCAGCCGAGGCGCGCAAGGCTGAGGTGCTCGAGGGAGCGGCGAGTCCGCCGTGACGCCCCTGGCGTTCCCCCGGGCAAACCTCTGCCCGGGGGTTTTCGTATTGGTTATGGGAGAACGAACAACATGAGGGAGTGGGAACCGATGAAGGGGGATCACACACGCCGTGCCAGGTGGCTGGCCTGGCTGATGCTCGCGGCGCTGCTCGTGCACGGGCCGGTGGGGGCGGGAGCGGAGGAGCCGCTGCAGCCGGAGGTGGCGGAGTACCCGGCTGAGAACTACGAACCCGGTCCGGGGTGGCCGGAGGGCTGGACGCCGCCGCCCCCACCCGAGGGCATGTCGGAGCAGATGCGGGCGGAGGTGGAACAGGCGCTCCGGGACAATCCGGATATGTATGATCGGTACGACTGGTGGGTGTGGGATCCGCTTCCTGCCTGGACCCAGGAGTATCCCTGGCACTGGGAGGAGGACTGGATGGTCTGCGGGACGACGATCCATGTGTACGCCTATCCGAAGCCGGATACGCGGTTGATCCAGCAGGTCTTCGGCCGGTCGTACGTCGTGGGGCGGCTGCACCTGAAGCCGTGCAGGTACGAGCCCATGCAGTACATCGTGGCCGTACGGGAGTTGAGTGAGGAGGAGAAGTTGGCCGAAGGGCGCGGCATCGAGTACGAGTATTGGATGGACAAGTCTCACCCTGGGCTGGGCCGAGACTATGGATACCGGCATAACGGAAGCCCGGAAGAGATCTTTGTCTTCCTCAACTTCGGCAACGCCAGCAGCCACTTCGACACTCCAGCTTACCTTGACACCACCGTCAATCGGGTTCGGGTACCCATCCGGTTCATCAGCGAGATGATGGGGGCGGAGGTCACCTGGGACCAGGCCGGGCGGCGGGTGACCATTCATTTCCCGGCAGTTACCCGTGAAGTAGTGAAAGCTGTGCCTGCGCCTGGATACGACTATCCCGACCTGATCCACCCGGAGACACACCTGCCCGACCCATACCGGTACCTGTTGCAGGAACAGACGGTGAGTGTACCCGAGCGAACCATCGTGCTGACGATCGATCACCCAGTGGCGGTGGTAGACGGGCACGAGGTGGCCTTAGACGCCCCGCCGGTGATCCGGAACGACCGAACGATGGTGCCTGTCCGCTTCATAGCTGAGCAGATGGGTGCCAAAGTTTACTGGGTCGGGGCCGAACCCATCTACCGGCTCGACGATGGGACCATGTCAGGCAGGTACCAGGTTCACATCTTCACGCCGTTCTTCCCCCTGTACGAGTACCCCAGCTGGTACCTGGAGAATCGCGCGGTGAGGTACTAAGGGGGAGCTGGAGTTATGAACTGGCGACGCTGGTTCGCGGGGGTCCTGGCCTGCTCGCTTGCCATGGTACCCAGTCCCGCCGTTGTCGCGGGCGACTGGATCACGAAGGGTGGTTCTCCGCAGCGCACGTCGACAGTCCTCGACCCTCACGGCCTGGTTGAGTTGAGTCCGTACTGGGAAACGGAGGCGTTGGGGGAGAGTGCGGCCCAACCGGCGGTCGTCGATGGAGTCATCTACCATCTGGCAGGGCCCTACCTCTGGAGGCTCGAGTTGGATGACCTCCAACGACCGGTTGGAGAAGCTGTCTTTGTGCGTGATCCGGTAAAGCGGAACCCAGTCGCGTTCAATGTGGCCCCTGGCGGGGCATTCATCGCCCCGCAGTCCAGTCCCACTTACAGTCCAGAGACCGGAGTTCTATACTTCGGAACCGGCTATGGTTGGTTGTGGGCCTACCATACCAAGGAAAGATGGTATCGACCGGCTGAACTGGACCTGGGTTGTCCCATCGTGGGTTCACCACTGGTGATCCACGATCGAGGACGAGATATTGTCGTGGTGACGGATCGACCCAACTACCCTGGGGAAGAGAACCGGCGAGTAGGGCGGCCCCTATGCTCTCGCAACCACGGCAAGGTGTGGGTGGTGCAGGGGCTCGACCGGCCGAGTGACATGGTCCGATGGCAGTACTATGAGGCAGAGACCACGAAACAAGATGAAAGCGGCTTCGGCGGCTTCATCACGCCCTCCGCCGTCATGG
>NZ_JBFNEH010000081.1:0-9159 GCF_040797425.1 Symbiobacterium sp.
TGTGTGCGGGGGTGTGGGGCGCCCCGGGGGGCTGGCGCCCCCCCCCCCCCCGTCTCTACTTACTGCGCCCGCTCCGACCAGGTCAACTCCCACTCCAGGTCCCGGCGCTCCTCGCCCGGCGCCAGGGCGGCCATGCCTGAGACGGCGGGGTCGAGGTCGAGGTTGAAGGCGTTGGTCATGCACGTGTAGGGCTCCGCACTGAAGCTGCCGGCGAACCCGTTGAAGATGAGCCAGTGCCGGTAGGCGGGGGCGGCACGCAGGGCGAGCGTGCGGCCCGTGGTGCGGTTGGCCAGTTCGAACCGGCTCCAGCCGTCGGGTTCGGGCGCGGCCACGGCGTAACCCTCGCCGCGGGTCACCGCGTGCGCCGGCTGCCAGGTGGACAGATCGTAGGTTCCCTGCGGCTCGAGGAACCGCCCGGTGGGCATCCACTCCTGCATCTCCCACAGGCGGCCGGGGGTGAGCCTGACGAAGATCTCCTCCTCCTGCGGGGCCAGGAAGTAGGGATGGAAGCCCAGCCCGAAGGGCATCGGCTCCTCGCCCAGGTTCCGGATCACCGGGCGGCAGCGCAGGGTGCGGCCTTCCAGGGTGTAGGTCAGCTCCAGCACAAAGGGGTGGGGGAACTGCGCCATGACGTCCGGGTGGTCGGCCGCCGCAAAGCGGATGGTGGCGGAGGCGCCCGGGGCCGTGCCGGTGGCGGCTACCTGCCACGGTCGGCGCACCGGGAAGCCGTGGTTGTGGTGCAGCCCGGACGAGTCGGTCAGTTCCAGCTGGTACTCTCGCCCGTTGAACCGGAACCGGCCGCCGGCGATGCGGTTCGGGGGCATGAGCACGGGAATCCCCCAGCGGGTGGGTTTCGCACGCAGCGCCTCCGCGTCGGGGCCGGTACGCAGCAGTTCCTCCCCCTGGTCGGTGAGGGAGATCAGGTTGCCGCCAAACCCGGGTACCAGCGTGGCGACGGTGTGGGCGTCGTCGTCGCACAGCCGCAGGGCGGGCACGCCGGACCAGGTGGTCTCGGTAACGGTGAAGCGGGCCATGGGCATCACTCCCCTGAGATGGGTAGTTGCAACTCCTCGCGGCCCGGGGGGGAGAGGGCCGGGCCGAAGCCCTCATGCGCCCTTCGCCAGCGCGCTGGCGGCGAGCACGGCGAGGCGAGCGGGACAGAAGGCGCGGTAGGACCAGCGCCCTCTCACCAGGGGCGGGGAGCGCATTGGCAGGAGGACCAGAACCGTGCAGATGACGCTGAGCCTCTGGTAGGGTTACCCCTCCCGTTCGGTAAACATGGGCCGGTCTGGCGCCGCCCCGCTGTGGCCGGCGACGAGGGGCTGCTCGGCCAGTGCCGCGTCAGCGTCATCCAGTCCGTTGCGGCGGGCCACCTCGCCCCACCAGCGGGCGCTGTCCTTGGGGATGCGCCGCTGCGTGGCGTAGTCCACGTAGACCAGCCCGAACCGCTGGCTGTAGCCGAAGGCCCACTCGAAGTTGTCCATGAAGGACCAGGCGAAAAAGCCCCGGAGGTTCACGCCTGCCTCGATGGCCCGGTAGGCGGCCGCCACGTGGCGCCGGAGGAAGTCGATGCGCTCGGGGTCGTGCACCTGCCCGTCGGGGCCGATCTGGTCGTCCCGCACCATCCCGTTCTCAGTGATGTAGAGCGGCACGTCGCCGTAATGGGCCTTTACCCACAGGAGCAGGTCGTAGAGGCACTCGGGAACGATCTCGGAGCCGGTGACGGTGGTGGGGGTGCCGGGGACGATGTCGTGCACCTTGAAGCCCAGTTCCGATGTGGGGTCTGCTTCGATGGTACGGCGGCGATAGTAGTTGATGCCGAGGAAATCCACCGGCGCGCCCATCGCCGCCAGATCGTCTTCCCGGATGAAGTCCAGGGGCCCGACCACCCGGCCGTAGAACTCGAGCATGTCCGCCGGGTACCGGTCGTTCAGCACCGGGTCGAGGAACCAGCGGTTCACGTAGCCGTCGGAGATCCGCGTGGCCTCTCGGTCGGCGGTTGAGTCGGTGAGCGGATAGTTGGGCAGCAGGTTCGGGGCGATGCCGATCTGGCCCCGGTAGCCGCCGGAGCGGAAGGCCGCGACGGCCCGCCCGTGGGAGAGCAGGATGTGGTGCGAGCTGATCACGCCCGCCCGCAGGTCCCGCAGCCCCGGAGCATGGACGCCGCGGAAATGGCCCAGCATCGAGGCGCACCAGGGCTCGTTGTGGGTGAGCCAGAGCTGGACCCGGTCGCCCAGAGCTTCAAACATGAGCGACGCGAAGTCGCCGAAGCGCTCGGCCGTGTCCCGGTTCAGCCAGCCCCCCTCCTCCTGGAGCGCCTGGGGCAGGTCCCAGTGGTACAGCGTGACCATTGGGGTGATCCCCCGCTCCAGCAGGCAATCCACCAGGCGGCGGTAGAAATCGAGACCCTTCGGGTTGGCGGGCCCCCTGCCCGTGGGCTGGATGCGGGGCCAGGCGATGGAGAATCGGTAGGCCTTGTAACCCAGGTCGGCCATGAGGGCGACGTCTTCGGCGAACCGGTGGTAGTGGTCGCAGGCCACATCGCCCGTGTCGCCGTTCACGGTATTGCCGGGGGTGTGGGCAAACCGGTCCCAGATGGACTCGCCCCGCCCGTCCGCCCGCACCGCGCCCTCGATCTGGTACGCGGAAGTGGCGACGCCCCAGAGGAACCCGTCCGGAAAGCGCATCATGTGCTGCATCCTCCTTTGCTTCGGACCGTCGGCTAGAGGGTGGGCTGGCTGAGGTGGGACACGTCGTTGATGGAGAGGATGCACACGTGCTCCGGGTCGATGTAGACGCGGTTGATGCAGCAGTTGCGCTGCTCGATCCAGCACCCCGGATGCCACGGCCGCCCCATCATGGCCATCAGCAGAAAGCCGTTGAAGGTGCCGTGGGCGAAGACGGCCACCTTCTTGTCGGTGGCGCCGAAACGGCGGCGGAGGCGGTCGAAAATCTCCAACGCCCGGGCGTGCGCGGTCTCGGGCGTCTCCCAGCCGCATTCGAACCCGTCCTCGGGCAGGTCGTCGTCGCACTGCGCGCCCGGGCAGATCTCCAGCACGCCGCGTCGACCCAGGAACTGCGCCGGTTCGATGTCCCGGTACTCCCAGAGCCGCTGCCAGACCTCCAGCGGCAGGCCGGTGCGCTCCTGGGTGGCCCGGGCGGTCTCCAGCGCGCGGCGGAGCGGGCTGGAGATCAGCAGGTCCAGACCCTCCTCCGCCAGGCGGCTGGCGGTCTCCGCGGCCTGCTGTCGGCCGAGGGGGGTCAGGTGGCCGTCGGGGACGTCGTAGGTGACGATGTTGCCTTCGGACTGGCCGTGGCGCACGAGGTAGAGGATCACGGTCACACCTTCTTCCGGAGAGTCGTGCGAGGGTGGGGAGACTGCCCCTCCCACGCGCACAGGCAGTTACTACAACCATTAGACAAAGTCCGACTGATTCCTGGTCGCGGCACCCGAAGTCGCTGGCTCACCGGGCCGGTGCCACCACCCGCCGGGTGGCCCGCCGGTACCGGGCCGGGGAGACGCCGTACGCCCGCCGGAAGAGGTGGTAGAAGTGGCTCAGGTTCTCGAACCCCGCCTGCAGCGCCACCTCCGTCACTAGCTCGTCCCCGCTCATCAGGAGCCAGGCGGCGTACTGCAGGCGCATCTCGTTCAGCCACTCCGTGGGCGTCTTGCCGGTGTACCGGCGCACAGTGCGGGAGAGATGCTCCTGGCTCACGGGCGAAAGCGCCAGGAGGCGCGGCAGGCCGGCGGTGAAGTTCTCCGGCTCCGCCATCGCCCGGGCCAGCACCGTGAACCACGCCGGCGGTCGCGCCGGCAGCGCCTCGGCGGGCCCGGCGAAGTAGCGGGCAAAGATGTCGGCCAGCAGGGCCCGCACCGCGGCCTTCCACCGGGGCTTGTCCGTTGCGGGCACGGGTCCGAGCCGCCGGAGGCGCTCCGCCAGCGTCTCCCGCTCCTCCGGCGGGAGCTGGCGGTGCGGCGGAAGGTCGGCGGTGAGCAGGCCCTCGGGCACCGGACCGGCGCCCAGGAAGGAGGTGATGGCCTGGTGCGTGCGGCTGGAGTAGGCGAGGTTGATGAGCTCCAGCTCCGCCCCGTCCACCTTCTCGTAGCAGTGGCAGTCGGTGGGGCGCACCAGCACCAGTGCGCCCTCCTGCAGGAGCTGACGTTCGCCGTTGACCAGGTGGCAGATCTGTCCCCGCGTGACGAGGAAGATCTCGAAAAAGTCGTGGTCGTGGGGCTCGGAGAGCACCCGCATCGACCGCAGACAGGCGTAGTGCACCTCGGTCGCCGCATCGAACGTGTGGGCCTCCCGCAGCGTGAGCACGGCCACCACCTTCGCATCATCAACAGCGTACAACCGGCCGTCAAGCCATAACAAGACTTAAAAAGTACGTGTGCAGTATAACAGTCCTGGAGCTTTGTCGGGGGGCGATCAACCGTGGCGAAGTTCGCGATGGAACTGCAGTTCACCGAGACCTACCGGCGCCACCAGCACGACCATCTCGCCATCCGCGAGGCGTGCTGCCTCCGGGCCCAGTTTCCGGCAATCCTGCGGCCCCCCGAGCAGGGGGACCTCTTCGCAGGCCGCATCGAGTTCGGGGCCGTCGGCTTCTCCCCGCAAGATGGCGGCTTTGGCTACTTCTGCATGCTCGACCGGCTGGACCGTGCGCTGGCCGGAAAGGACCTGGATCCGGAGGAGCGCGCACAGGTGGCGGAGATGCGGGCCTTCTGGGCCCGGGAGGCCTCGGCCGCGCGAGTGCGGGCCCGCTTCACGCCGGAGCTGGCCCGCTGGCTCAGCGTGGAGAACTGGGAAGTCGGCCCGGCCGTCGCCTACCCGATCTACCGCATGCTGGGAGGCTGCCTGGACTTCGACAAGCTGGTGCGGCTGGGCCTGCCCGGGCTCCGGGAGGAGGTCCGGCGCCACAAGGCCGTCCACACTGACGGCCCCGATGCGCAGCAAGTCTACACCGGGATGGAGATGGCGCTCGACCTGGTGGCCGACGTCTGCTGCTGGTACGCCGACCAGGTCGAGGCGACGGCCGCCGGGCGCACCGACCTGGAGATGGCAGCCGCGCTCCGGCGCGTTGCTGAGGCGCCCCCCGCCACCCTGCGGGAGGCGATCCAGCTGTCCTGGCTCTGGGCCCTGGTTTCGGGCCACCGGAACTACGGGCGCATGGACGTCTACCTGGGGGACTTCCTCGCCCGCGACCTGGACGAGGGGCGCATCACCGAGGCGGAGGCGCTCGCCATGCTCCAGTCGCTCTGGCGGCTGATCCGGGCCCGCAAGCTGATTTTCGACGGCCGGGTGATCCTGGGGGGACGGGGCCGTCGGAACGAGGTCAACGCCGACCGCTTCGCCCTCTTGGCCATGGAGGCCACCCGCACCGTGCGGGAGACCGAGCCGCAGGTGACGCTGCGCTGCTACAGGGGCATGAATCCCGCCCTGTGGGAGAAGGCCCTGCAGGTGATCGGCGAGGGGCGGACCTACCCGATTCTCTCCAACGACGACGTCAACGTCCCCGCCGTGGCCCGGGCGTTCGGTGTCTCCGAGGCGGAGGCTGCACAGTACATGCCCTTCTCCTGCGGCGAGTACGTGCTCGACCATGCCTCGTACGGCTCCCCCAACGGGGTGCTCAACCTCCTGAAGGCCCTGGAAGCGGCCCTCCACAACGGGCACGACGGCATCACGGGCGCGCCGATCGGGCTCGGGACCGGCGATCCGGCCGGGTTTACCCGCTTCGAGGATCTGTGGGAAGCGTACCGGCGGCAGGTGGAGCACTTTGTGCGCGTCTGCGCCCAGTTCCAGGTGCTGGTGCACGAAGAGGCGGCCAAGGCCGGGCCGTTCTTGCTCACGGCGCTGCTGTATGACGACTGCATCGCCCGGGGCCGGGGGATGTTCGACGGCGGCGTGCGCGCCCTGGGCGGCACGCTGGAGGTCTACGGCCTGGTCAACGCAGCCGACAGCCTCGCGGCCATCCGGCAGGTGGTCTACGAGGAGAGGCGGCTTACGCTGCCCGAGCTCGTGGCGGCGCTGGACGCAGACTTCGCCGGCCGGCGGCCCCTGCAGCGGCACCTGGCGGAGTGCCCCAAGTACGGCAACGACGACGACGTGGCCGACGCGATGCTGCTGCGGGTCTACCGGCACGTCTGCGGGACGATTTCGGCACAGGCCGGGCGGCCCGGGCTTGACACCTACCTGCCGGTGATCATCAACAACTCGGCCAACACCGTGCTGGGCCGCCGCACCGCCGCCTCCGCCGACGGCCGCCGCGCCGGTGCACCCATGGCGAATGCCAACAACCCGTCCGGGGGCAGCGACCGGAGCGGGATCACGGCCATGCTCAACTCGCTGGTGAAGCTCGATCCGTCCCTCCACGCCGGCGCCGTGCAGAACCTGAAGCTGAGCCGCGAGCTCTTCACGACCCGGCTGCCCGAGTTGAAGGCCCTGCTGGAGACGTACTTCGAAAACGGCGGCACGCAGGTGATGATCACCGTGGTGAGCCGGGGCGACCTGGAAGCGGCCATGCGGGAGCCCGAGAAGTACCCGCACATCTTCGTGCGGGTGGGTGGCTTCACCGCACGCTTCGTACGGCTGGAGCGGGACGTGCAGCTGGAGATTCTGAGCCGCACGCTGTACTAGGGGGTGCGGGCGATGGCCACGGGCCTGATCCTGGACGTGCAGCGCTTCTCGCTCCACGACGGGCCGGGGATTCGCACCACGGTCTTCCTGAAGGGCTGTCCGCTGCGCTGCCTCTGGTGCCACAACCCCGAGTCGCAGCAGCGGCGGGTGCAGTACTCCTTCGACTACGGCAAGTGCACCCTCTGCCTGCAGGAGGGGCACGAGTGCCCGAACGGCGTCAGCCTGGGCCCGGACGGTGCGGTGCTGCACGACCGCACCGCGATCGACCCGTCCACGTTCGATCGCTGCCCCTACCCGGCCGGGGCGGTGCTGGGCCGGGAGCGCACCGCAGAAGACGTGTTGGCCGAGGTGATGCGGGACCAGGCCTACTACCGGCGCTCCGGAGGCGGCCTTACCCTCTCGGGCGGCGAGCCCATGGCCCAGTTCGACTTCGCCCTGGCGCTGGCCCGGGCGGCGAAGGCGGAGGGGCTGCACGTCTGCCTGGACACGTGCGGGCACGCGCCCTGGGAACAGTACGCCGCCATCGCACCTTATGTGGACCTGTTCCTGTACGACTACAAGGCCACCGACCCTGCCCTTCACAGACGGCTGACCGGGGCGGGGAACGAGGACATCCTCGCCAACCTGGACGCCCTGATGCAGGCGGGCGCCCGCGTCATCCTGCGCTGCCCGCTGGTCCCGGGGGTGAACGACGACCCGGCGCACCTGGACGGCATCGCCGCCCTGGCCCGCCGCTACCCCGGCCTCGCCGGCGTGGAGATCATGGCGTACCACGCCATGGGCCACCACAAGGCGTTGCGTGTGGGGCAGCGGGCGCCGCTCGCCGGGCTGCCTACGGCCGCGGAGGCGCAGAAGGCGGCCTGGCTGGCGGCCCTGCACAGCCGGGGCTGCACGCGGGCGCGCCTGGGATGAGCGGACTCGGCCCGGATGGGTTCGAGTCCGGCGCTGGGACGAACGGGCTAGTGAGGGTGGTCCCGGTGCCTCTATTGATCATTTTCAGCCATGATCTATTGGAGTCGTACAACTCATGCTATCATCAATACCAGGAATCCATTAACCGGCAGGAGGCGAGATGGCATGCGGCGGTTCCGGTTCCTCTCGGTCCTGGTTGCGGCTGTCATGGCCGTGGTGTCGTTCTCGTACCCGGTCTACGCGGCCGACGAGGCTCCCGTGGTTGAGGTGACCATCATCCACGACACCCACATGCACGGGAACCTGGTGGACAGCGAAGGCAAGAGCATGGCGCAGAAGGCCACCATCATCAACGAGATCCGCTCCCGTCAGCCCGGGGCCGTCTGGGTGGGCGTGGGCGACGACCTGGGCACCTCGCTTCTTTCCAGCGAGTTCAAGGGCGCCCAGTCCATCGATGTCTTCAACCGCCTGGGCCTGGCAGTGGAGGGCATCGGCAACCACGACTTCGATGATGGTCCGGAGAACCTGCTGGCCCAGGTTCCCAAGTCCAACTTCCCCTGGGTGAACGCCAACCTCAAGGACAAGCGGACCGGCGAGGTCTTCGGCGCCGAGGTGGGCATCAAGGAGTACGTGGTGCTGGACGTGAACGGCGTCAAGGTCGGTTTCACCAGCCTGGCCCCGAAGGACACCGCGGAGATCTCCTCCCCCGGCCCTAACGTCGAGATCCTCGACTACGCGGAGGCGATGAACGCTGTCCTGCCCAAGATGAAGGCCGATGGCGCTGAGGTCACCGTTCTGCTCGCCCACATCTGCGGGCCCGACGCCGAGGCGCTGGCCGCCGAGGTGGACGGCATCGACGCCATCGTGGGCGACCACTGCGCCGCGGCCGACCTGGAGCAGCCGAAGGTCATCAACGACACGATCATCTCCCGGGTGGGCGACGAGTACGACTACGTCGGCGAGCTGACCCTGTTGGTGCAGGACGGCGACGTGGTGGGCCATCGGTTCACCCGCCACGAGATCACCGCGGAGACCCCGGCCGATCCGGAGATCCAGGCGGTGATCGACGAGTACACCCGGCTGCTGAATGAGAAGTTCGGCGCCGTGGTCGGCGAGACGAAGGTTCCGCTGGATGCCGTCAAGTCCAACAACCGCCTGCGGGAGACGGCCCTCGGCAACTACATCAGCGACGTCACCCGTGAGGCGCTGGGCGCCGACGTGACGATCACCAACGGCGGCAACATCCGGGCGGACAGGATCTTCGAGCCCGGTCCGCTGACGAAGAAGGACATCGTGGACATCCTGCCGTTCACCAACTACGTCCTCATGGTGGAGGCCACCGGTGCGCAGATCAAGGAGGCCCTGGAGCTGGGCGTGAGCACCGTTGAAGAGGGCCACGGCCGCTTCCCGCAGGTGTCCGGCATCAGCTTCAAGGTGGATCCGACCAAGCCGGTGGGCGAGCGGGTGAGCGACATCATGGTCGGTGACAAGCCGCTCGATCCCGAGGCTACCTACAAGTTCGCCGCCAACGATTACCTGATCGGGGGCGGTGACGGCTACACCATGTTCCAGAACGACAAGGTCCTGGTCGACGCCGCCTCCGCGCCGC
>NZ_JBFNEH010000082.1:0-9075 GCF_040797425.1 Symbiobacterium sp.
AAGAGACCGCGTGACATCACAACATAAACGTGTCCACGAAATCGGGGCAACTCCAACATAGGTGAATGCCGTTATAATGGGTATTGCGTTGTCCCCACGCGCGTGGGGGGTGAACCGAGCACATTGGGTGCCATGCACACAGGGTCAACCAGGACCGCTTGCAGGTAGCCGGGCTGGTACCTGCTCCTCCGCACGCGTCACCGACTGTACTATGAGAAAATCGCGCGAAAAGCCTTTTGCACATTGACAACACGGTGTCACACTCGTCGCCTACACTTATTACCGCCAACGGCTGGGAGGTGAAAGGCATGCAGAACCTCCGCATCCTCCCCAAGGTCAGGGACAGTTGGAGCTACTTGTACGTGGAGCATGCCCGCATCGACCAGGAGGACAAGGGGATCTGCCTCCACGATGAGAAGGGCCGCGTGCACGTACCGTGCGCATCCCTTAGCCTCCTCATGCTGGGTCCGGGTACCACGGTGACCCATGCCGCGATCCGTACCCTGGCCGAGTGCGGTTGTCTCGTCGCCTGGTGCGGCGAGCAGGGCGTGCGCTTCTACGCACAAGGAATGGGCGAGACGCGCAGCTCGGCCAGGATTCTCCGGCAAGCGCGGTTGTGGGCTGACGACAAGGAGCGGCTGCGGATTGTCCGCCGCATGTACGAAATGCGCTTCGGTGAGCCCCTGCCCTCCGACCTCACCCTGAGGCAGATTCGCGGCAAGGAGGGAGCCCGGGTACGGGCCGCGTACGCCCAGAACGCAGAGCGCTTCGGCGTGGAGTGGAGCAGCCGCCGGTACGATCGACTGAACTGGGACACCGCAGACCCCATCAACCGGGCCCTATCGGCCGCCAACAGCTGCTTGTACGGTGTCTGCCACGCGGCGATCGTGGCCGCCGGCTACTCTCCTGCCATCGGTTTCATCCATACCGGAAAGATGCTTTCGTTTGTGTATGACGTCGCCGACTTATACAAGACAGAACTCACCTTGCCAGCGGCGTTCATCGAGGTGGCCAAGGGCGGTCCCCGGCTCGAGTCCCGCGTGCGCCACCGGTGTCGTGACCTGTTTGCAGAGCACAACCTGCTCGGGCGAATCGTGGACGACTTGGACAGCCTGTTCGGCACCCCTGTGGACCAGGCCGTTGCCGATCGCTTCGACGAGGACGAGGCAGCCCCGGGCGAACTCTGGGACCCCACCGGGAACGTGAGCGGCGGACAGAATTACGAGGGGGAGTGAGCGCCCTTGGTCGTCCTCATCGTGGAATCGGCCTCCCCGAGTCTTCGGGGCGAACTCTCCAAGTGGATGCTCGAGCCCAGGGCCGGGGTCTTCGTGGGCAACGTCTCTGCTACCGTGCGGGACCTGCTCTATGAGAAGGCCTGCCGGGAAGTGGAGTCGGGCGGTGTCACCTTGATCTACAACACCAATAACGAGCAGGGTTACGCAGTCCGCTCGTACGGCGACACGAGCCGGCAGGTGGAGGAATGGGAAGGGCTCTTCCTCGTCCGCCGCCCGAATCCCGTTGAGCCAGGAGCGGGCCGGGCCGGCGAGCAGCCGCCGGCTCCCCGTGACTGGGCCGACATGTTGCACCCGGCCATCTGGGCCAAGACCGCGACGCCGGGCCGGTGGGGAATCACCCTGCGTCCGGATGAGCCCTCGTGGCACCCCCTCATCTGCCACATGATCGACGTGGCCATGGTGGCGTGGCGCCTCTGGCAGTACCTACTTCCCCCGGTGGTCAAGGAGCAGATGCAGGCCAGCCTCGGGCTCGCAGATCCAGAGCATGCGGGCCGCTGGATCGCCTTTTTCGCGGGACTGCACGACCTGGGCAAGGCCAGTCCGGCTTTTGCCTTCAAGTGGCCCGGTGCGGCGGAACGACTCGTGGCGGAGGGGTTTAGGCCTCCAGGCGAGCGGCAGTCGTTTCCCCACGGCTTCATCACGGCGCACCGCATGCGCGAGGTGTTGAGCCGCTTCGGCGTTCCCCGGAGCAGTGCGGTCGCTATCGGCCGGGCCGTTGGAGGGCACCACGGGCTATTCCCCGATCCCCAATCGATGGAGCGCGCGGTCGATTACGCCGGCGGCAAGCGCTGGCGGGATGCCCAGGACGACTTGGCGGCGGTGCTGGCGCACGTGCTCATGGTGGATGCGTTGCCGCCCCCCACCGGCGATCTGCTCCAGGACGGTGCGTTCCTCATCCGCCTGGCCGGGCTCACCAGCGTGGCCGACTGGATCGGTTCCCATCATGACTACTTCCCCTTCGCCGGCGACGGGGTGCGCCTGTCCGCATACCCGCGCCGGGCGCGCTGGCAGGCGATGAAGGCGCTGATCGACCTGGGCTGGTTCCACCGGCCGGAGCGGGTGGAGCCCAGGCCCTTCCACGAGCTGTTCTCCTTCCTGCCCAACCGGCTCCAGTCCCAGGTACAGGAAGTGGCGGAACGGCTGGAAGGTCCGTCGCTGGTGCTGCTGGAGTATCCCATGGGCGGCGGCAAGACCGAGGCGGCGCTCTACCTCGCCAATACGCTACAGGCCACGGCCGGGCAGCAGGGATTCTACGTGGCCCTGCCCACGATGGCGACCAGCAACCAGATGTTCACGCGCGTCTCGCAGTACCTCTCCAATCGCTTTCCTGACCAGCCCATCAACCTGCAACTGCTCCACGGCCGGGCCGACCTCAACCCCAGTTTCGCCCGCCTGCTGCACCGGGGACGGGGACTGCCGGATGCCCCGGTGATCGGAAGCGGTGAGGACGGCGAGGCGAACCTGCTGGCGGCGGAATGGTTCACGCACAAGAAGCAGGCGCTGTTGGCCCCCTTTGGCATCGGCACCATCGACCAGGCGCTGCTCGCCGCCCTCGATACCAAGCACTACTTTGTCCGCCTGTTCGGGCTGGCCGGCAAGGTGGTGGTCCTGGACGAGGTGCACGCGTACGACACCTACATGCAGTCCCTCCTGGGCAAGTTGCTGACCTGGCTGGCGGCCTGCGGCTCCTCCGTCATCCTGCTGTCTGCCACCCTGCCCGCCAGTACCCGCAACCACCTGCTGGCGGCCTTCCGCAAGGGCCTCGGCCAGTCCCCTCAGGCCGAGTTGTCAGTGGCCCCCTATCCGCGCATCACCTGGGTGTCGGGCAGCGACGCGGGGTCCAGGCAGATTGAGGGCGCCCCGAGCCGTACCGTTGTGCTGCGCCAGTTCGACGCCGCAGGACAGGACTGGATGGCAGCCCTGCGGGATCGGCTCGCAGCCGGTGGCTGTGCTGCCGTACTGTGCAACACGGTGGGCCATGCACAGGAGACGTTCCTGGCACTGCAGTCCTACTTTGCGCCGGAAGAGCTCATGCTCTTCCACGCCCGTTACCCCTTCGACGACCGCATGGCCCTGGAGCAGGCGGTCCTGGAGCGCTTCGGCAAGCGCGGCGACGGCCGCCCGCACCGGATGGTCTGCGTGGCCACCCAGGTCATCGAGCAGAGCCTGGACATCGACTTCGACCTGATGGTCTCCGAACTGGCGCCGGTCGACCTGATCCTGCAGCGGAGCGGGCGGATCTGGCGCCACCTGCGGCCCGACCGTCCCGCCCACCTTGAGCGGCCCGAACTCTGGCTCCTGCTTCCGCCCACCTCCGAAGGAGGGGTTCCCCAGTGGGATCGGGCGACCACCCGCGTCTACGAGGAGCATCTGCTGCTGCGGTCTTACCTCGTCCTGCGGGATCTGCCGGCCCTCAGCATTCCCGAAGGCGTGGAGGAGTTGATCGAGGCGGTCTACCAACCCGCCCCGCCCCCTGCCGATCTCGGGCCAGCGCTTGCCGACTGCTGGATACGAACGGCCGAGCGCCTGTTCCAGGGGGATCTGAAGAAGCGGCGCCAGGCGGCCATCCGCGAGATCCCCGACCTGGATGAGCAGATCATCGACTACACTCCGGCCGGACTGGAAGAGGACGCCGAGGAAGTCCACGAGGCGCACCAGGCGATGACACGGCTGGGTGGTCCGTCCGTGGAAGTCGTCTGCCTGTATGAGCGGGATGGACAGGCTTACCTCACGCTGGACTCGACGGAACCGTTCGATCTCACGCGCAAGCCGGATCCGGAGGGAGTGATGGCGCTCCTGGGGCGGTCGCTCCGCCTGAGCTTCAATCCGGCCCTGGTGAAGCAGATCCTCGCGCTGCCCGTCCCGCCTGAGTGGGAGGTCACGCCTCACCTGCGCCGGCACCGGCTCCTGCGCTTCGCACCCGACGGCACCTGCCTGACGGCGGACCTGCCGCTGGAATTGCACCCCGTGCTGGGGCTCCGCCAGCGGAATGCGGAAACGGAGGTGGAAGTGTGACTGGATTCTCGCTCTGGACGGAGGACTGGATTCCCGTCCAGACGCTGGAAGGCGACCGGCTGAAGGTAAGCCTTCCCGAAGCGCTGACCCGGGCGCACACGCTGCTCGGCATCAGCGACCCCTCGCCGCTGATCACCGTCGCCCTTCACCGGCTCCTGCTGGCCGTCATCCTGCGCACGCACCGTCTGCGAGACGCCGGGGACTGGGAGCGGCTGTGGCGAGTCGGGCGCTTCGACGCCGACGCGGTGGCGGCCTACGGTGAGGGGCGGGAGGAACAGTTCGACCTGCTCCACCCCACCAGGCCCTTCTATCAGGTTCCGTTCATGCACGGGGAGAAGGTGCACCCTGTGGCGGCACTGGCCCTGGAGGCCGCCTCCGGCAACAACCCTGCGCTCTTTGACCACGGCCGGGTTGAGGGCGACACCGTGCTGCCCCTGGACCGGGCGGCCTGCTACCTCCTGGCCCACCAGGCCTTCGCCGTCGGCGGCGGGGTCAGCAAGCCTTTCAACCGGATGGACGCGCCGCTCACCAAGGGGTTCGTGGTGGAGGTGGTGGGGCGCAATCTGTTCGAGACCCTCGCCCTGAACGTCATGACGAGGCAGTACTGGGACCGGCTTACCCCGGAGGTCGGCGACGACCGCCCCTTCTGGGAGGAGGAAAACCCGCCGGAGCCGGTCAAGGAGGGCACCGTGGTGCGGGGGCCGCTCCACTACCTGACCTGGCAGAGCCGCCAGATCCACCTGGTGGTGGATGCCGAGCGGCGTGTGGTGACCGGCTGCCAGATCGCCCAGCGCTACTGCCTGCCGAAGGACGGCAGCCCGATGGATCCCGGGAAGTGCTACTACGCGTCGGAAGACAAGAAGGAAGCGGGATGGCTGCCCCGCCGCCTTCAGCGGGACCGGGCCGCCTGGCAGTTCACCCACGTTCTGCTGCAGTCGGCTGCCGGTGGGAAGGACCGTACGATGGTCCTATCCTGGCTCGCAGCCCTGCGGCAGCGCGAGCAGGAACTGGGGACGATCGAGTTGCCCCGGGCCGTCTCCCTGGCCGTGACCGGTCTTACCACCGATCCGAAGCTGGCGGCCAAGATCGAACTCTGGCGGCGGGAGGAGATCGGCCTGCCGCTTGCGATCCTGGACGACCCCGCACTGGTGCGGCGGGTGGGGCTCTTGATGGCGGACGCGGGATGGGTCGAGGCCCTGCTGCGGCGGGCCACCGAGGCGCTGGTCTGGGCGTTGAGCGACCGACAGCACCTGCGGGAGGCCGTGGCCTACCTGCATACCGGCCAGACAGGGCAGGCGAAGATGCCTCCACACGTCGCACCGGTGGCGCGCGGCGAGGGCGTCACGCTCCGCTACTGGGCAGCGATGGAAGCGCCCTTCAGGAGGGTGCTGTTCCAACTGCCGGAGCGGGAGTTTGCCGAGGTGCGGTCGGACTGGCACGAACGCCTGCGCCAGAATGCGAAGGCCGCGTTCGAGGCGACGCTGACCGCACAGCGGGGAGCAGGGGCGCCCTGGGAGGTCCTCAGTGTGATTCACGACGGCTTCAGCCGCCGCATTGCTCGCATTCCGACCAACCGAGAGGGGGAGAGCGATGACGACAGCGACAGCGAGTAGCGGCCTGGTGGAATGGCTGCAGGGTCTGGTCGAGCGGAAGGATCGCGCACGGCTGGCCGCCCTGCGGCGGGGGCTGCTTCTGGAGCCCGGCCAGTTCTACGAACTCTACCGGGTAGTGCCGCCACAGTTCCTGGAGGGTGTGAGCCCGGCAGAGGTGCAGCGCCGCCTGATGGTGGCCATCCTGTTTGCGACCCACCAGGGGTCGTTTGCGGCGGGCGGCGGCGAGAAGCGGCACCACAACCTGGGCGAGTCGCTGCGGCTCCTGGCCATCAAGCGTGCGGGCGGCAGCCTCGGTCCTGACCAGGAGCTGCCGGAGCCCCTCAAGCGGCGGCTGGACGCGCTCCTGGCGGCTCCCTCGGAAGAGCTGTTCTACCACCTGCGTCAGGTTATCCGGCTGCTCAAGTCGGAGGAGATCCCGGTGGACTGGGAGCAGCTCCTGTGGGACCTCCGGAACTGGGATCGGGAAGACCGGCGTGTGCAGTGGCAGTGGAGTCGCTCCTTCTACGTGGGCGAACGTGAGGCATAGGCGGTAGGCGCGCTGTTTGTAGAGGTCCATGTGATTCAGAACTATGCCCTCTCCAACCTGAACCGGGATGATACCGGGGCTCCCAAGACCTGCGAGTTCGGCGGCGTGAGGCGCGCACGCATCTCCAGCCAGTGCCTCAAGCGGGCGGTCCGGACGTACTTCCGCGAGGAGGCTGTTGTTCCCTCGAACCAACTGAGCCGCCGGACCCGGCTGCTCAGGGAGGCGCTGATCGCCCGGCTCACCGCTCGGAACGTGCCGGCCGAGGAAGCGGCGAATCTGGCCACGGCTGCGATCGAACAGCTCGGCCTCAGACTCGATAAGGACAAGACCCAGTACCTGCTGTTCCTCGGCGAGCAGGAGATGGACCACCTGGCGGCCCTGGCCCTGGAGCACCGGGAGGCGCTGCTGGGTGGGAAGAAGGGCGACAAGGCCCTGCAGGCGCAGTTCCTCGCAGCCCTGGACGGAGGGGATGCGGTGGATCTCGCCCTCTTCGGCCGCATGATCGCGGACAAGCCCGAGAAGAACGTGGACGCGGCCGTCCAGATGGCGCACGCCTTCTCCACCCACGCCGTGTCGACCGAGTTCGACTTCTACAGTGCGGTGGACGACCTGCAGCGTCAGGAGTCAGACGAAGGCGCTGGCGCCGGTATGCTGGGCACCACGCTCTACAACAGCGCCTGCTACTATCGGTACGCCAACGTGGACTTCAACCAGCTGTGCACTAACCTGGGCGACAACGAGGCGCACGCCGCAGACGCCGTCCGGGCCTTCCTCCAGGGCATGATTCATGCCGTTCCCACCGGCAAGCAGACGGGCAGCGCCGCACAGAATCCGCCGGCCCTCATCATGGTTACCGTTCGCAAGAAGGGTCTCTGGTCGCTGGCCAACGCCTTTGTGAAGCCCGTGAGGGCCACGGCGAACGAGGACGTGATCCTCCTGTCGGCCGAGGCGATGGTCCGGCACTTTGGCGATCTGGCCCGGTTGTACGGCACCGACCCGTTCCTGTATGCGGGTGTAGCGACCTACCTTCCCCTGGAGAACCTGCCTGAGCCGGTGGTGGCCGAGGGTTCGGTGGGAGCGCTGATTGAATCCGCCATGGGGGCGCTGGCGTCGGAGCGCCGGTAGGGGGGATGCTGATGCATACCTTGCTGTTGCGCCTGGAGGGTCCGATGCAGTCGTGGGGAACGTCCAGCCGTTTTACCCAGCGGGATACGGGTATGGAGCCCTCCAAGTCGGGCGTGATCGGCCTGGTGTGCGCCGCGCTCGGCAAGCCGCGGGACGAGGCGCGGACGGCCGAGGGTCCGTGGCCGCCCCTGGCGGTGCTGGCCGGTCTGCAGATGGGCGTGCGCACCGACCGGGCCGGGACGGTGGGGGTTGACTTCCAGACGGCCGGTGGCGGGAAGTTCGCTGGTGAGAAGTACGGCGTTGCGCACGTCCACGGCGGCCTGTTCGGATCGGTGATGAGCCACCGGTTTTTCCTCCAGGATGCTTCGTTCCTGGTGGGGCTCTCCAGTCCTGACCGGGCGCTGCTGGAACGGCTGCACGACGCACTGGCACACCCCGTCTGGCAGCTTTACCTCGGGCGGAAGGGTTACGTTCCCAGTGTGCCGCCGTACCTCCCGGACGGGCTCGTGGACCAGGATCTGCGCAGTGCGCTGCTCAGCTACCCGCTGGCCGAACGGGCGGCTTCGGATATCCGCCTGATCCTGGAGACCAGGGACCCGGTAGGCGCAGAGCCCCGGATGGACCAGCCGCTGGACTTCTCCCGGCGTCTCTTCGGCAGGCGGTACGTGCGTGTGGAGCCGTACGCAGCAGTTGCGGCAGGACGATAGGAGGTGGCGCGCGTGTTCCTCTCGTTGTTGCGGCTGAACCCGGCGTCGGCTGATGTGCAGCGGGACTTGCGTGATCCGCACGCACTGCACCGCACCATCATGCGGGCGTTCCCTCCGGTCATCGACCCTGAGCAGGAGGCCCGGGCGTACTGGGGCGTGCTGCATCGCCTGGAGTTTGAGCGGCGCACGGGACGGATCTTGCTCTATGTGCAGAGCCGCGTCGCCCCCGACTGGAGCTTCCTGCCCGCCGGCTACCTGGCCGACGACGGCTGGGCGAACCCGGCCGTGAAGTCGGTGGACCGCGCCTATAACAGCATTTCGACCGGACGGGTGTTGCGCTTCCGGCTGCGGGCGAACCCGACCCGCAAGATCGACACGAAGTCGGGGCCGAACGGGGAGAAGCGCAACGGTCGGCGCGTGCCGCTGTCGGGGCCGGAAGCGCAACTGGCGTGGCTGGCGAGGAAGGCCACAGAGCACGGGTTCGAGCTGCTGCAGGCTACGGTAGCAGCGTCGGGAGCCAGCGAACTCGTCCGCAGCTACAGCACCGGGCGGACCTTCCAGGGGGTGCTTTTCGAAGGGCGCCTGGTGGTGCGGGACCCGGACCGGTTCCGGGAGGCGTTGGAACGCGGGATCGGGCCGGGGAAGGCGTATGGATACGGGCTGCTTTCGGTGGGGCCGGATTAGTGGTTGCTGAAGTGATACTAAAACCCCTCTGCGCCTGGGGCGACCCAGGCGCAGTGCGGGTTTCGTTAGTGTCGTGCCCACGCGCGTGGGGGTGAACCGATGTACGAGAC
>NZ_JBFNEH010000083.1:0-8644 GCF_040797425.1 Symbiobacterium sp.
TAATAAGTGGACGGATTCGACCGGAATGAGTGGTCGAATCCGTCCGGAATACGCATTCCGTTCAGTGCGTGCAACTCGCACTCCAGCAGGTAAGACAGCCCGCATGTCGGCGCAGCATTCGCAGCAATGCTCCAAAGCTCCCCCAAGGTCCCTAAGACGCAGTCAAATGCCTCCATTCTGTCGCGAGGCAAGCTGAATGCCTCCTTTCGACCGCTCTTGCTGACATGGACCGATCAGCGCGCCAGAGGACGGCTAGGCCCCAGCTGGTGGGCATCGGAGGCCCACCGCGCCGGGGCCTCGCTCGGCCGGGCCCTGGCCAGGTGCAACACCGTCTCAACTGCCCTCTAACGCGGCACAAACGTAACCTCTCAGGTCCGACTCTCTACGCCAACTTCGCCCTGCGCCGGATGAAGCCTATGCCCAAAGTGCCCGCGCGCCAGGGCAAGGCTGCACCCCTTCTAGCTCGCGGCACAAATGGCCCTGGCCACTTCGCCTACTTCATCGAACCCTGCCCAGGCGCACCACTGGTAGAAGACATAGTCCACGACTCCAACCCGCTCGCCCGTCTCCTCAGCTACTACGCAGCACAGTTCGTTTGGTGTAGTCCCTAGCACCTCGGCGAGCCTCGTCAGGTGCCGGTCGGGTTTCACAACATCAAAGCCGATGTTGCGGGCCAGGTGGTACCGCGTAACCTTTCCAATTCCGGGTAAGGTCTGGAGGTATTTCAAGGCCTGCTCGCGGCCCATGCGCTCCAAACGGCGTCCCACGCCCGGATTTGCAACGAGGTACCGTGCCGTATCCAGCATGTAGCCCACCTTACGCTCGTTGCGGTACATACGCAGAAGCTGGGTGCGAACCCTCTTCTCGTTGCGAACGATCCTTGGGAGCGGCTGGTCGAGAATAGGTCTGATACGATCCCACACCGAATGGGCTACCACCGTGGACACCCCAGGGTGGAGTACGACAAAACAGTACTCCAAGTAAAACTCTTCGTCAGAGATCTGGCCGGGGGCTGGCAAGTACCGAAACCAGTCAAGGTTCTCCTTGAATGCTTCGGCGTCGTACTCCATGCAGAACTTGACCGCGGCATTCCACAGGGCCAGGTAACAAGATCGAGTACCCATGCAGGTCATCCTCCCACAACCAAAGGAAAGCAAGACTGCCGCCGACGTAGAGTGCATCCGCCGACCCCGGCGTGCTCACGCAACATACTCGGGGGGCCAACTGCGTTAGTAATGGTCATGTCAGTCCTTACCATTCAGTACTCGAGTACGGCGGTTCCAATACTTTACCTGCATCGCGCCATTGCACACAGATGCATGGCGGAGCATTCTCACTCACTCCTCAAGCTCCTCATCCGGCACCGGCATCACGTACTCTTCAAGAGCCGCCGCCAGGTGAAGCGGGAGCGGCAGCATCAGCGCTTCCCGGTGATGTGAGGCCATCAGCCGGAGGTGGTGTGCGACCGCTGCCCACTGCGCCGGGTCCTCGTCTGGACCGTTCAGCAGAACCGCCACCTCCATCAAGCGCGGGAGCCAGCCCTGCTGCCCCGGCTTGTCCAGCTTGCTGTGGCCGGGCTTCAGGAAATTCTTGGTCGAACTCGGAAGCACCTGCGCACTCAGGAACGTCCGCGCTGAGAGCTGGAAGAGCCCCTGCGAGGTCCCCGCCTTTTCCCGGCCTGGGCCGAACCACTGGGCCGTCTCCCCGCTGTCGCCCGGCAGAATGCGCACGATCCGCAAGTTCGCCCAGAGCGGATCGGGTACCGGATCGCACATCCGATCCTTTCCACCGAACTTCAGCTCATCCAGGGTCACGTACTTGTTGGCCAGCCACGGCCACCAGTCGCGGGTCCGGTACCCGTCTACCATGAGCAGCGTGCGCCCCTGCGGCAACACGTCCCGAAGCAGGCGGTTCTGGAGCCAGTGGTGGAGTGCGGCCTGATTCTGGCGCCAGTCGGTCTCGTCGGCAACAGCCAGGCGAGTGGCCGCCTCGCGGTACTGGGTCCATTCAGTGGCACCCGGATAGTGCACCAGAAGACGTGTGTCAGCGGTACTCATCCACACCAAGACAGGAATGTACGTTTTGGCGTACTGCCGTCTCCCCCTGCGGTTGGAATGCCGCCGAATGGTCGCCAGGGCTACCAGTGAGGTTTCCTGAAGGGTTTCGCCTTGCAGTCCCGGGCGGGGCCAGTCCAGCATAATGCCCAACTGCCGCATCAGGTCCCGCACCGCACCGGTTACGCGGTGATTCTCGGCATTCACGACCTCAGTGTCATCAGGTGGTTGCAAGAACTGGCTGACCAGCCCTGCTTTGGCCAGGCCGAGGCGAATGGCCCCCTTGGGATCGTCGGGGCTCGTGCTCCCGCCCTGCCGGTTCCAGCGCAGTTCGACAATGGCGCCGTGCGCTCCCCCCTGCACCACCCGGGCGACCTCGTCGGCGCGCCGCTTCACAGCTGCCCACACGGCCTCCCGGGAAAGGCGACCATCGAGGTCCAGCGGGCGTCCCAGCGCCCCGAGCGGTACCGCTTCGACCGTGACGGCGCCGCCGAACTCATGATGCAACGCCGCAGTAACGGCCTGCTTCATTTCATCTGTCTGGTGGAAGACCCGCACATTCGGCGGCCCACCCAAGGATTGCACAACGGCATCCCGGCGCTTTTCAGCAGTAAGGTCTTGCCACCGGCCCAGCTGATTTCGCCCGCTTGCGTTGCCCAGTGAGTGCCTGGGGGTCGGTTCCGCCGGAACCAGGAACGGCAATTCCGCGCTGATCGAGCGGAACAGCTGAGCCCGGTCTTCAGCCGAAACGCCCGGCCGGACCCCCCGCCCCCTGTTTTCCTGCGGCCGGCGCACCAAGGCCGCCACGAAGCCCGCCACGCCCCTCTCACGTGCGCGCGGTAGGTCCGCCAGCACCTCTCCCACCGCAGGCAGAGGGCTCAGGCTCAATTCCGAAAGCACCGACGCCATGAGGGAGTCGGCCCATTCGGTTGTGCCCTGCCAGCCAGCGGGATCCTGGCTCCAACTGTGCCCGATCATGACCGGGACGAACACCGGAACCTGCAGCTTCTCATCCAGCCAGGTATCGCGGCGTGCCAAGTAGAGCGCCCTGCGCCCCGTCTTCAGGTCAAACGCACCCGTCCGGCTGCGTTTCAGGGCTTTCTCCCACAGCCTCACCCCCACATGTAAGTGCAGGCGGGCTCCGGTGTCGACAAAGGTCGTCAGCTTGAACTGGACGAGCAAGGACCAGGGGTAACCTCCGTGCACCAGTGGCGGCCATGAGATCATTTCGCCGCTTTGCTTTTCGTCGGCGACACGCCGCAATTGTAAAGGCTGCCCACCCCAGGAGAGGTGGTCGGCCCGGGCCAGGTGTGTGGTCACCACGTAGGGCAAGAGGTTGTACCAGTACCCGTGCTCGTCCAGGAACCTGGCGTCGGACCCCCATCGGGGTGAGACAGGGCCCTCCCAGACCAGTTCCCCAGGGTCGAGGCTCGCCGCCAGTACCTCACCTTCGCCGGGGAAGGCCCGACCCAGCCATGCGGCCACGATCCGGGTCAGGAGTTCAGGCTGAACCGGCGCCAGTGCGGTGAGCCAGTACACGTCCTGCTCCACCTTCCACGCGTGTCGGTGGGCGGCAACCAACTGGTCGGGCAGAAGGTACTGGACCACGCGGTTCAGACTCACCACCGGGGCTGATGCCGGCTCGCCTCCGCGCCGTCGGCACGCCAACTCGCTAGCAGCCTTGCGCCACCGGCGCGGTACCTGAAGGCGGTAGAACGTCAGGTGGGCCAACTTGGCCGGATCCACATGATAGGCTAGGGTCTGGATGTGATGGTACACGCAGAATCCCTCCCGCTTCTCAGGCAAGCCCGCCAATCCGGGTCAGTGCACGGATCAGGGGCATGTAGAGCGCCTCGGTCACGTAACGGTCCCACCTGCGTTCCTCGCCCTCTCCCGATACTGCTGCGGTCAGCACCGCGCGCAGGCCGTGCAGAAAGGAGGTCGCGGGGGTATCGGCCCGCCGGCGCGAGTCCGCCGAACCGGGGGCGAAAGCGGCGTCCACAAAGAGAACCCGTGCATCACTGCCCCCGCGAACGAGCCGCCCGATCGTCTGCCAGATCATCACGGCTTGCGTCCACAGCAGTTCTTCCCGGTCCCGCTCGTCCAGCTGGGCGTAAGGCCGCACGCTGCGCAGCAGGCGGAAGAGCTCGGCGATGGCATTCCGTCGCAACTGTCCTAGGGCCTCCGCCTGAGAGATCGCCCCACTCCCACGGCGCCGGGCCATTTGTTCGACGCCCCAGCGGTTGAGTCCGGCTGCCACCCGGGAGAGGTCGTCCACGCGCGGCATCGGCCGCACCAGGAAGCAGGCCGTGCCGATGTAGGCCGCGCCGTCCTCGTCGACGATGTTGTGCCCCCGTTCGATGGCCTGGAGCGGGGCGATGAGCAACCATTTCCCGCTCCGGGCAAAGGCCGCCACCATGCCCCGGGGCCGTTCCCCTTCCCCGGCGAAGCCGGAATCGGCATCCCGGACTAGTTTCTCGGCCTTGTCGGCCAGGTCGGGCCGGCAGAGCCGAATGGTCTCGTACACCGTATCCGCCTCGGCATACGAGCCGACCACCAGCAGCACGCCGCGGTTCTGTTGCTTCTCTTGCCAGATTGCACGTTCCCGCTCCAACCGACTCTGTCCTTGCGACCCGCGCTCGATCAGGCGACGGGTCATCTGCCGGAGCGCTTCGTGCCGTTCACCACCCCACTTTCCGGAGACCGCAATTGGCCGATCGCCGTCATACTGCGGGGTGAAGGCGCACTCGATCGTGGGTTCGTTCACGTTCACCGGCTGCAGGATGCCATGTACGGGTAGCTGCAGGTGGAACCGGTTGGACGCAGGCGCCCAGCTGGTGCCGCTGGTGAGCAACACGTTGGGCCCCCGCACTCCGTCCAGGGCCTCGAAGAGGTAAGGGAAACGCAGCAGGAGGTCCCGGCCGCTTTCCGTCAGGCGCAGGACTTTCAGAACTCCCGTTTCCTCATCGGCGTCCCGGCTGTACTGGAAACCGAAGAGGGCGCCGGTGGGCGGTTCCATCAGCACCGGGCGGTAGTCGGCCGCGAAGTCGCGGAAGACCGCAGACTTTTCGCCTTCCAGGTCCAGCTCCGCCGCGACCGTATCCCAGTTGCTCACCAGCTCCTGGAGGGCATTCTCCAGCACCAACATGACCAGAGCGGTGCACAGGAGCTGCGCGATGTCGGCGACCTCCTCCGGCTGCATCCCGGGCCGGCACGCGTTGCGCACCCATTCCTCCACACGCCGGTGATCCGCCTCGTCGTCCAGGTCTGCCAGGCGGAGCGCCAGCCGGCCCAGTTCGTGGCCGGCCCGCCCCAGCGGATCCTGGAGAAGCCGGGTAAACTCCTCGATCAGTCGTTCCTCGTGCTGAATCGCCGCGGCATCGTCCACCGCTGCATCATCCGCCCGTTCAGACAGGCCCGCGCATCGCCGCGCGACTCGTCTGAGCAGCGTCCATGCCGTGAAGAACTCTTCCTCCCGCAGCCAATGGGACGGCCGCTTCAAGCGGGAAAGCCTGTGGATCAGGGTGCGTGCCGCGTTCCGGGCCACGTCGAGCGCGTTGAGCCAATCCTTCACCACGCTGATGGCCATAAGGTACGGCCGGCTCACCACCTGGGGCGGCAGCTGCAGGCTCAGCCGGTCCAGGAGGCTGTCGGGGCTTCCTACCAGCACCTCGTCGGGACCGAAGAGGGTGTCCAGCTGGGCCTGGACGCGGTCACACTCGTCCACCACGACCTGGTCGCAGCAGCGGTAGACCAGTTCGGCCAGGCGCACGCGCTCGGGGAGCACCGCCGGCAGGACCTGATGGTAGACCAACGCCTGCGGGGTGGTGATCCAGACCGACGCCTCCATGAGTTCCCGTGCTCCGGCGTACACGGGGCACACGGCGGGGAAGGGGCAGTCGAAGCGCTCCTTGCGGTCGGGCGTCTGCAGCGCCTGCCGGCAGGGCTCGTCACCCGGCGGGACAGGGTCTGCCATCAGGGGACAGACGGAAGCCGCCCAGGCGTACCCGTCGTGCCGGGCCTCGATCGGTTTCAGCCCGTTCACCTGCTCCACACGGTGAAGTTGCGCAACATGCCGGCCGCGTCGGTAGTAACCCAGAATGGGAACGGCTCTGACCCCCCGCCGCCGGAACCAGGTGGCCATCTCCACGGCGGTGGCCACGTCTCCCACAACCAGGGCCACCCGGTGGCCGGTCACATGCGCCCAGCCGCCGAGGACCCGCATCAAGGTCGTCTTACCGGCACCGACCCGGCCGACGATGTGCCGTGTCCCCTCCACGGTGATTGCCTCGGTGGGGTGGAAGGTTAACCCATCGCTCTCCACGTAGCGCATTCGCCCGAGGAGCGTGCAGAGGTTCGGCCCCTGCCGCTCCGCTGGAGGACACGCCTCATCCAAGTGCTGGGCCGCAGCCAGCAACTCGACCCACGAGATCTGTTTGGGCGGACGTCTCTCGGGCGGCGGGAAGGGAACGGGAGCCAGCTCCGCGAGATGGGTCAGGTCCTCAGCGGTGATCTTGACGTCATGGAGCGTTCCCGTGCGGTCCTCGACGACGTAATCCCCCGCAGGAGCCGCCTTCCACTGGTAACGCTTGTAGCCGGGTGCCGTGGTCAGAAGTCTGTCGTAGGCCTCGACCCGCTCACGCCAGACGGAGAGCTGCGCCAGGCGCGATGTGGCCGGTGCCTCCCGGTCCGTGACCGTGTAGAGCCGCTCCACCTCGGGCAGCTTTGCATACTCGCTCAACAGTTGCTCCCAACGCCTTTTCGCGCGATAGCTGCCCAGGTAATGCCGTGTGACCGCACACAGGTGGTCACTTTCGGGTGCACCGCCCGGGACGAAGCGGTAGCCGCTGAGGTACGCCCAGAGGGACGAACAGGGAGCATTCGGATCGACTTTCGAGAGCAGATAGAGCCCGAGCTCGGCATCGATGAGAATGTGGTCGGCCGCCCGCACCCCCGCCTTGCGAGCCGCAGCCAGGAGGCGGCCCCGCCAACCGGACGTGTTGCGCATCTACTCACCCCCCCACCCTTTCTCTGACCTCCGCCAACAGTTTACTGGTGCTGCGGTACTCGAGGCCCTGTTCCTCCTCCACGCAGTTTTGGAGAACGTTCAGGTAGCCGGGGCACTCCTTCACCCGGCGGTCGGGAATCACGATAATGGCCCTGGTGTCCTGCGCATGCCGATGCTTTCTGGTAGTTCTCAGTTCACGCGCCAGCCAGAAGGGCCGGGCCCAGTCCTTGAGATCGATTGCCCACGTCTCGCCGCCGCCCAGGTGGAGGCGGAAGTCCCAGCTGTCGAAGTCGGGGTACAGATCGACCTTCACGCCCAGACGCTGGACCTGCCGGAGGAACTCCTGCTCCACCAGGCCAGGCACGGTGACGTACCGGTATAACCCTTCGCGCAGCCGCAGGAGCTGCTCCGAGGGGTGGGCGACGGGTACCGCGCTGCGGGGATCGCGGTCACCGGGACACTGCTGCCAGCCGCAGCGGGGCTCGCCGCCGTGCCAGGTGACGGTCCAGCCGCAGTGTTTGCAAACGTAAACCTTCCCGTCGCGCAGACACGAGGGGGGAACCGACTCGTAGGCCTCCTTCAGGAAGTCAACGAGCGGGCGGAGCTCCGGCTCACGGGTGGCGTCCAGCAGTTCGATGTTGCGGAGGACGGGCCTTTCGATCAGGAAGGTGCGGAAGCGCTCGTAGGACGGCTGGAGTTCGGGCCCCCGCAGCCGGCAGTGGTCGAGCACGCGCTTCATGAGCTGCTCCTCTTGCTCCAGGTCGCCGGCCGTCTGGGCGATCTCGATGCAGGCTTCTGTGACGCGCCGGCTCGCGAGAAGCCGGTCACCGGGTAACCACGCACCCTCGCCCAGTTCCAGCCCCGGCCAGGGGAGGGGTTGCTCGCACAGGTCCAGCAGGGCGGGAAGGGACGGGGGGATGGGTAGTCCCTGGCGAAGCATCAGGCGGCTGAGACGGTTCCACCCGATATGGAGGCTGGGGGGATAGGGCAGGCCGGTGGTGCCCGGGGCCTGGGTCATGCGCTCGGTTTCGACCAGGCCGCGGGCGAGGTGGGCCAGGACGGTGTCGGGGGAGTAGGCGTCCAGGGCGGGGACCTCCTTTCAAGCGGGTGTTCTTCTTGAGCATAAAACAAGGCAGTGACAGCGTGTTGTCACTGCGCATACTTGCTCCCAGTACCGGGAGGCCGCAATAGTATGAATCCCTTTTGACAACGTAGAGTTGTCCCACCCACCGGTGTCCCGTCCACGGCCGGGATGGCGCCACGCACCGGCTGTCGACCAGGAGGATGCGCCCCGGGCCGGATGGAGCAGGGCGGAGAAGCTGTACCGGGCGCGGCGGGCGATGACGTCCAGCACGTCCACCGTCGCGCAGCAGCGCCTCCCGCAGCCGGCAGAGGTCCGCCAGGGTGCGGGGGTGGAAGGCGAGGTCCCAGAAGAGCCCTCCGGCACGTTGGCCGGCTCGGGCCCGGCGAGGATGCGCTCCGCCTCGGCGACCACCTCGTCGGAGGTGACCTGGACCAGCTTGGCCTGGGCGATGGCCACCGCCACGGGGCTGGCGTCGATGCCGACAGTGGGGAGGCCGCG
>NZ_JBFNEH010000084.1:0-8628 GCF_040797425.1 Symbiobacterium sp.
AAACGGGGCTTGAGGGCCGCCACTTTGAATTTCCACGATTTCCGGGACAACGCCCGTCATCGCGCCCTTCCCAAGGCAGATCGCGCCGGCCGCAGAACCCGGCCCGGCCGCCCGACGGCCTGTGGTTCTTAACCTGTCCTTAACCAAAGGCTAACCAGACCAAAACCCCCGCACAACACCCGGGTGATAGCATCGGTATCGAGCTACGGAAGTACTCGGCCAAGAGCCAGCAGAGAAAGGGGATCGACACAGCCATGAAGCGGACTCTGATGACCACCGCTGCCGCTGCGGCCCTGCTCGCCATGCTGACCGCCTGCGGAGGCCGGGCGAGCAGCAACCCCGGCAGCCAGCCGGGGGCGGGCAATCCGCCCGCGTCCCATCCGGGCACGAACAACCCGGCGCCCTCTAGCAGCGGCGGATCCGCCGGCACCGAGCTCTCGGGAACGGTTACGCTGGACGGCTCCTCCACGGTGGGTCCCATCTCCATCGCCGTCGCGGAGGAGTTTCGCAAGGTGCATCCCAGGGTCGACGTCCCGGTCGGCATCTCCGGCTCCTCCGCCGGCATCGGCAAGTTCGTCAAGGGCGAGGTCGACATCGCCAACGCTTCCCGGCCGATCAAGGAGAAGGAGCTCGAAGAGGCCAGGAACAACGGGCTCGACCCCATCGAGCTTCCGGTGGCCTACGACGGCCTGTCGGTCGTGGTCAACAAGGAGAACGACTTCCTGACCTGCATCACCACCGAGCAGCTCCACAAGATCTGGGGGCCTGAGTCTACCGTGACCCGGTGGAACGAGGTGGACCCGAGCTGGCCCGATGCGCCCATCAAGCTCTACGGCCCCGGCACCGCTTCCGGCACCTTCGAGTACTTCAACGAGATGGTCAACGGCAAGGGCGACGCGTCCCGGTCCGACTTCACCGCCTCAGAGGACGACAACGTGCTCGTGCAGGGCGTGGCGGGCGACAAGTACGCGATGGGCTACTTCGGCTACGCCTACTACGCCGAGAACAAGGACACCATGAAGGCCCTGGCCATCGACGCCGGCGACGGCTGCGTCGAGCCGACCGACGAAACCATCGCCGCCGGCTCCTACCCCTTCTCCCGTCTGATCTATATCTACCCCTCCAGGCAGGCCCTGGAGCGGCCCGAGGTCAAGGCGTTCGTCACCTTCTATATGGAGAATGCCGGGGAGCTCGCCGCCCAGGTCGGCTACACGCCGCTGCCTGAGAAGATGTACCAGGACAACCTGGCCAAGCTGAAGTAAACGGTCTCCCTTTCAGTGGCCGCGAGGTCCCGGGGAAGCGCCCGCTTCTCACCGGGACCTCCGGGCCGTTTCCCAAGTGCGTGACGAATCGTGCGGAGGTGGCATCATGTCTGCTACGACAGCGCAGCATCCCCCGGCCTCTGCCGCGGCGACGCTGGCCCCGGACAGGCGCCGGGCGCGCCAGATCCGAAAGGAGCGTGCGATCGCGGGGCTCCTCCTGGCCGCCGGGCTGGTCTCCGTGGTGACCACGGTGGGCATCGTCCTCACCCTCTTCACCGAGACGGTCCAGTTCTTCTCCCTCGTTTCGGTCCGGGAATTCCTGACCGACCGGCTGTGGACCCCCACCTTCAGCCCCGCCCACTTCGGCGTCGCGCCGCTCGTGTCGGGTACCTTCATCATCGCCGGCGGCGCCGCGCTGGTGGCCGTACCCCTGGGCCTGGGCAGTGCCATTTACCTGAGCGAGTATGCCCCCGACCGGGTGCGGCGCATCCTGAAGCCGCTGCTGGAGCTGCTGGCAGGCATCCCCACCGTGGTGTACGGCTTCTTCGCCCTCACCTTCGTGACGCCCCTCCTGAAGAAGATCATCCCGGACATCGAGGTCTTCAACGCCCTGTCCGCCTTCATCACGGTGGGCATCATGATCACGCCGATGATCTGCTCAATGTCGGAGGACGCCATGCTGGCCGTCCCCCGGTCCCTCCGGGAAGCCGGTTTCGCCCTGGGGGCCACCCGGCTGGAGGTGGCCCTGAAGGTGGTGCTGCCGGCGGCCTTCTCCGGCGTCGTCTCCTCCGTCATCCTGGCCGTCTCCCGGGCCATCGGCGAGACGATGATCGTGGCCCTCGCCGCGGGCTCCACCCCGAAACTCACCCTGAACCCGCTGGAGTCGATTCAGACGATGACCGGCTACATCGCCCAGGTGGCGCAGGGCGACCTCGAGATCGGCTCGGCCGCTTACACCTCGATGTACGCCGTCGGCATGGCCCTTTTCCTCATCACGCTGGCGATGAACCTGCTCGCCCGGGCCCTCGGCCGCCGCTATCAGGAGGGGGAGCGCGCATGAACCCCGTCGCCGCCCGCCGGCGCCTCCGGCGCCGGCTGGACGCCGCCTCCCACTGGCTTTTTTTCCTGGCGATCCTCGCCGCCCTCGCCGTGCTGGCCGTCCTGCTCTGGGACCTGCTCGCGACGGGGCTGCCCCGGCTCAGCTGGTCCTTCCTCACCAGCCACGCTTCCCGCTTCGCCGACAGGACCGGCATCCTTGCCCCGCTGGTGGGCTCCTTCTACGTCATCGTGCTGACCGCGGCCTTTGCACTGCCCGTCGGCGTCGCGACCGCCGTCTTCCTGGAGTTCTACGCCGAGGGCGACCGCCCGTCGCCCCTGCGCCAGAGCCTGACGCAGTTCCTGAAGCTCAACATCGACAACCTGGCCGGCGTGCCCTCCATCGTCTACGGCCTCTTCGGCCTGGCCATGTTCGTCCGCTGGATGCAGTTCGGCCGGTCGATCCTGGCCGCCGCCCTCACCCTGGCCCTCATGGTGCTGCCGGTGATCATCGTGAACACCCGGGAGGCGATCCGGGCCGTGCCCCCCTCCCTGGCCCACGGGGCGTACGCCCTGGGCGCCAGCAAGACACAGGTGATCTTCACGGTCATCCTGCCAGCGGCGCTGGGGGGCATCCTCACCGCCACCATCCTCTCGGTCTCCCGCGCCCTGGGCGAGTCCGCCCCGCTGCTGGCGGTGGGCGCCTGGGTGTACGTCACCAGCCTGCCCAGGACCCCGCTCGACAGCTTCACCGTGCTGCCGGTGCAGATCTACTACTGGGCCGGCATGCCGCAGAAGGCATTCCAGGAGGTCGCCTCGGCCGGCATCCTCGTGCTGCTGGCGCTCCTCCTGAGCCTCAACGGCATCGCCATCTGGCTCAGGAACAAATACCAGAAGAAAGCGGAGTGGTAGCATGGCCGTCGTCCTGGCAAGCCCGGCTGCTGGCGGCGTCGCAGCCGGCGGCTTCGTCGTCCGGAACCTCGACCTCTTCTACGGCACCCACCAGGCGCTGCATCAGATCAGCATGACGATACCCGAGCGGGCCGTGACCGCCATCATCGGCCCCTCCGGCTGCGGCAAGTCGACCTTCCTGCGCTGCCTCAACCGGATGAACGACCTGGTGCCCGACGCCCGCATCCAGGGCCACGTCAGCTTCCGGGGCCAGGACCTCTACGCCCCCGGGGCCGACCCCATGGAGATCCGCTACCGCATCGGGATGATCTTCCAGAAGCCCAACCCCTTCCCCAAGTCCATCTACGAGAACGTCGCCTTCGGACCCCGCATCAACGGCTACGACGGCGACCTGGACGAGATCGTGGAGGGCGCGCTCCGGCGCGCGGCGCTCTGGGACGAGGTGAAGGACCGGCTGCGGAAGCCCGCCCTGACGCTCTCGGGGGGGCAGCAGCAACGGCTCTGCATCGCCCGGGCCTTCGCGGTGAACCCCGAAGTGCTGCTGATGGACGAGCCGACCTCGGCCCTTGACCCCATCGCCACCGGCAAGATCGAGGAACTGATGACCAGCCTGAAGCAGGAGTACACCATCGTGCTGGTCACCCACAGCATGCAGCAGGCCGCCCGCGTCTCCGACTACACGGCCTTCTTCTTGGACGGCCGCCTGGTGGAAATGGATCGGACGGAGCGGATCTTCTCCACCCCGTCCGACAGGCGCACGGAAGACTATATCACAGGCCGGTTCGGCTGAATCACTCCCCGGTGTCGTAGAAGCCGTCGTCGGGCAGCCGGCCGCCGATGATCTCCGGGTTCAGCTCCGCCAGCTTGGTGAAGTAGAACTCCACCGCCTCCCGGGCCTCGGTCGCGGTCTGGAACCGGAACGGCGTGCGGCCCAGGGAGGACTGGATCACCGGCGCCTTCAGCCCGCTGAGGTACGGCTCGCCCAGGGCCGCCGCGTCGGCGGGGTTCTCCTGGATCCACTGCACCGACTCCTGCAGCCCCTCCTGGATGGCCGTGATGACCTCCGGGTGCTGGTCGATCAGGTCAGTGACGGCGATCGTGCCGATCCGCGGGATGAAGGGCTCCCGCCCGGTCACCCGGCCCCACTCCTGCCGGAGCTCAAACAGCTCCCGCACGGGGATGTTGTTCTGCTTGCCCTGCAGGATCGCGGCGGTGGCCACCGGCTCGGGCAGCACCGCGGCGTCGGCCTTGCCGGCCATGAGCATCTGCAGGGCCTCCGGGGCGGCAGAGACGTACTGCAGGCCCATCTCCTCCTCCGGCACGCCGGCCAGCTTGGCGACGGTCCGGAAGATCAGGTCGGGCGAGTCGTTCTTGAAGGGGATGTAGACCGTCTTCCCCTTCAGGTCCTCCCAGCTCTGGATGTCCGGGTCCGCGGTCAGCACCGACAGGTGGCCCCACACGGTCACGTTGAGGAGCCGGACCGGCAGCCCCTTGTTGTACAGGTTGGCGGCCACGTAGGTCGGCACCGCCGCCACCTGCACCGCGCCCTTGACCATGTCGGCGCGCAGCTGGTCCAGGTTCTGGAAGGCCTGGAACTGGACTTCCGGGACCAGGCTGGTCAGACGCTCCTGCGACGCCAGGTGAGCCAGCAGGATCGAGGGCGGGGCCGAGGGCGCCTGCAGGTGGAGCGCCGTCAGCGGCTCTGCCTGCGGCGCCTGCTCCGCGGCCGGCGTCTGTTCTGCGGCCGGGGTCTGCTCCGGCTGGCGGGCGGGCGGGTTCTCAGGCGCCCGACCTGCGCAGCCGCACAGCAGGCCGAGCGCAAGGAAGCAGGCGATCAGCTTCGGAAAGGTGGACTTGAACGGGCGCATGGGGCATTCCTCCTAGTCAGGATAAGCTGCGGCGACCTGTGGCCAGATCGCGGCCACGGTGCGGTGGACGTAGGCGTCGGCATCGGTGCGGGGCGTGCGCCCCAGCGGCACCCGGGCGATGATGCGGCCCGGCGCCGGCGAGACCCAGCCGCTCGATGAGGGCCGACGCCACCCGGCGCTGCTCCGCCGGGGGTGCCCCCATCGCCTTCAGACCGAACGCGATGTTCTGCCAGGCCGTGCGCCACGGGAGGAGGCGCGGCTCCTGAAACACGTAGGCCAGCCGGCGGAACCGTTTCTCCACCCGCCCCCGGGTCGGGGAGAGGAGGCCGGACGCGATCTGCAGCAGGGTCGTCTTCCCGCAGCCGGAGCGGCCGACGATCGCCAGGACCTGGCCGGGCTCCAGCCGGAGGTCGATGTCCTCCAGGACCGGGTGGCCGCCGAACGCGTGGCTGACGCTTTCCAAGGTCAGCACTCAGCCGCCACCCCCTTCCCGGCCCCGCTGCCAGGGCTCCAGGCGGCGTTTGAGCGGCCTGAGCACCAGGTTCTCCATCACCAGCAGAAGGATGGCGACCACGGCGATCCAGGCGAACATGCCGGCGACGTTCAGGTTGACGCGCGCCGTCCCCAGCCCGGCGCCCATCCCGGAGCGGCTGCCGGCCATCAGCTCGGCGAGCAGGGCCACCTTCCAGGCCAGGCCCAGCCCCGAGACCAGCGCGGGGAACAGGTACGAAAGCAGATGGGGCAGGTAGACCTCGGTGACCAGCATCCGGCGGGGCGTGCGGAAGACCGTGGCCATCTCGATCAGGCCGCGGTCGACCGAGCGGGTCCCCTCCAGGGCGGCGGCGAAGATGATCGGCAGCACGGCCACCGCGATGGTGAAGACGGGGGCCGTGCTGTTCGCATCGAACCAGAGCAGAGCCACGATGATCAGCGCCACGGGGGGAACGCCCTGGACGGCGGTGACGACCGGCGCCAGCGCCTGCCCGAGCGGCCGCAACAGCCCCGCGAGCAGGCCGCTCACGCCCCCGAGCAGCACGGCCAGGCCGAAGCCGGACAGCGTGCGGACCGTGGTCACGGCCACGGCCTGCAGCAGGGCTCCCTCCCCGGCCCCGAGGAGGAGAATGCCGCGTACCTGGCGGGTTCCGGCGCGGCCCGGGTCGTGGGGGTGAAGCGGCTGGCGGGGGCGGCGGACGACCTGCTGTTCCGCCGGCCGGAGCGGCTCGCCGCCATGGCCGCCGCCGCCAGGCAGGCCGGCCATCCCGCCTCGGCCCTGGCCATCGCCGCCGAGGTCCTGGCGCTGGCCGACGCCCCGCGCGCTCAAGTCGCGGGGATAACCCCTTCATCTTAACCGAACCTTAACATCGATAAGCTACAGTGAAGATGGCACGTGCAACCTTGGGCGAGAGGTGACGCAAGACACCATGGCTGTGCTTCGCAGTCGCCCGCTGGCGGCCATCCTGCTCGCGGCAACGCTGCTCCTCGCCGGCTGTGGCAGCCGCCCGCAGGCCGATCCCAACGACCCCCTGGCGGGGACCATCACGGCCAGCGGCTCCACCGCCCTCCTGCCGCTCGCCTCGCTGGCGGCTGAGATCTTCATGGAGGAGCACCTCAACGTGACGGTGAACGTCAGCGGCGGCGGCTCGTACAACGGCCTGCAGCAGGTGGCGGTCGGCGCCGTGGACATCGGCAACTCCGACATCCCGGCCACCGGGGAGCTGGCCGACGTGCTGGTGGAGCACCGGGTCGCCATCGCCCCGTTCGTCATCATCGTCCACCCCGAGAACCCCGTGGACGGGCTGACGATGGAGCAGCTGGCCGGGATCCTCCGGGGCGAGATCACCAACTGGCAGGAGGTCGGCGGTCCCGACCTGGAGATCGTGGTCGTCAGCCGGCAGCAGTCGTCGGGCTCCCGGGCGACCATCGTGGAGAAGGTGCTGGCCGGCGAAGGCGACATCTCGCCCCAGGCCCTGGTGCAGGACTCCAACGGCAAGGTGGTGACCACCGTGCAGTATACCCCCGGGGCCATCGGCTACATCGACGCGTCCTATCACCGGCCGTCGAAGGTGAAGGCCCTGGCGCTGGACGGCGTCGCCTACTCCCCGGACGCCGTGCTGGAGGGTCGGTGGCCGATCTGGACCTACGAGTATATGTACACCAAGGGGGAACCTGCCGCGCTTGTGCGCGCGTTCCTGGAGTTCGTGCTGAGCCCCGAGTTCCAGGAGGAGTACGTGGCGGAGCTGGGCTTCGTGCCCATCACCCGGGAGACCGCCCGCTGACCCGACCGCGGCCCCTGTGCGTCGGAGGTGTTCCCTGTGCCCGAGCGGATTCTCGTCGTCGATGATGAGCCCTCGATCCTTGAACTGGTCGCGTACAACCTGCGCCGGGCGGGCTTCGAAGTGCTGACCGCGGACAACGGCGAGGACGGGCTGCGCATCGCCCGGGAGGAAGAGATCGACCTGGTGATCCTGGACGTGATGCTGCCCGGAATCGACGGATTCGAGGTCCTGCGCGCCCTCCGCCGCCACTCCGAACTGCCGGTGCTGCTGCTCACCGCCCGGGGCGAGGAGATCGACCGGGTGGTGGGGTTCGAGATCGGCGCCGACGACTACGTCACCAAGCCGTTCAGCCCCCGGGAGCTGACCGGGCGGGTGAAGGCGATCCTCCGCCGGGCCCGGAAAGGCGCGGAGCCGCAGGACCAGGACACGCTGATCCTGGGGCCGCTCACCATCGACTTCGCGCGCTACGAGGTCCTGCGGGACGGCCAACCCGTGGACCTCACCCCCACCGAGTTTCAGATCCTGGGCGTGCTCGCCCGGTCCCCGGGCCGGGTGTTCACCCGGGACGAACTGGTGGACCGGGTGATGGGCCCGAACTTCTACGGCGACGTCCGCACCGTGGACGTGCACATCCGGCACCTCAGGGCCAAGTTGGAGGAGAACCCCTCCGAACCCAGGCTGATCGAGACGGTGCGGGGCGTCGGCTACCGGTTCGCCGGGCCGAGGCGCAGGTAGGGCGGTGGCGCAGATGAGGCGTCCGTATCGCCCGGCGCTCCTCTGGTTCGCCCTGCCGCCGGCCGCGGGGGTGACCGTCGCCCTGGCCTACGCGGCCTCCGGCCGCCTGGAGGCGGCGCTCGCCCAGGGGACGGGGCCGCAGGACGTGGCCGTATGGCTGGCGTTGTTGGCGGCCCTGCTGATCCCGCCGGTCTACGGATACCGGGAGGCCAGCGGGTTGGCGCGCACCGCCGAGCGCCGCGCGGACGCCGCGCAGCGGCAGGCCCGGCAGGCCGCCCAGGAGCGGCTGGACCGGCTTCTCACCGAGAAGGCCCAGATGGAGCTGATCCTCCAGCATATGGCCGACGGCTCGCCGCCGCGAGGCCCCGGGCCGCCGCCACCTTCGGGTTGGCCGTGTGCGGCGCGCTGAGAGCGTACACGGAGGGCAGGTCGATGATGCCCACGATCTGCCCCGCCGCCGGGTCGGTCTCTGTCAGGGCGACGGCCAGCGGCACCGGGTGGGGCTGCTGCGGCGCCAGGTCGCCGGGCAGCGGCGCCGTC
>NZ_JBFNEH010000085.1:0-8325 GCF_040797425.1 Symbiobacterium sp.
CTTGTGTAGGACAGAGAATATTGAAGATAGAATTATCAGGAGAGGGGCTGTCCTCTCCGTTTTCGTACGACAGGGGACAAATATGAGAGCCTGCCCAGGCCTGTGACTTGGCCGTCCACCTGGGCAGGCTCTCCCCACAGGGCGGAGTGCACCTGTGTATGTGTATCTTACTTCCCCTGGGTCAGAACGTCCAGACCTATCTTCGCAAATATGGCACTTGCGGGCCGGACCTGCCCCTGCACTGCCCAGGTTGCGGTGGTCGAATGCGGCGGCATGGGCGGTACTGGCGCTGGGTCTTTACTGCGCACCAGAAGGCGTACATCCCGATCTACCGCTGGTGGTGTCCAGGGTGCCGTAAGACGTGCGCCATCTTGCCTGACTTTCTGAAACCGTACGCCCGATTCATCACGCTGGTGCGAGAAGCCGTGGTTCGCGGGCGGGTGCGGCGGGGGCTGCCCTGGAGCACCCTGGCCCGGCGACTGAGCAGCCCGACGGTCAGCTGGCTCTCGGAGAAGACGCTCAGACGCTGGCTTGTCAGGGCGAGAGCGCTGGCCGGAGAGTGGAGCCAGTACCTTGCCGAACGGGTTCTGCGCTTCTGGCCGGACACAGACCTCGATGCCCTCACCCCCCGGCGGGAAGGTCCGGACGCTACGCTCCACTTCCTGCTGGATGTGGGGGACTGGTACCGCCGTCAGATGGGGCGGCGGCCGGAGGAACACGGCGGAGTGTTTGCTGCGCTGAACCGGCTGGGTGAAGGCACGGCTTCCCTCTAGCACACCACAGAGTCTGTCCGTCGCCTTCCCGCAGGCTGGCGTGCCACAATGGCGCCAACCTGGCAAGGGAGGGACTCACCATGGACGAACAGCAGCGCGACGAGATTGCCGCTTTTCGGTGGCAGCTCATCGCACCGGTTGTGGCGGAGGATGTGACCCGGCTCGAACGGCGGCGGATTCTGCAGCAAATCGCCCGCCAGCACCACCAGATTCCGCACAGCGACAAGACCCGGGTCAGCGTTCGCACCTTGGAGCGTTGGATCGCCGCCTACCGGCAGGCCGGCTTCGACGGGCTGAAACCCAAGGTGCGGGACGACGCCCGCAAGGGCCGTGTCATCACACCGGAGATTCTGGAGCACGCCATCGCTGCCAGGCGGGAAGTGCCGGAGCGCAGCGTGCAGCAGATCATTGACACCCTGGAGAAGGCCGGCGTAGTTCCACCGGGGCTGCTCCGGCGATCCACCCTGTCGCAGCATCTGGTGCGGGCGGGCTACAGCCGCAAGGCTATGCTCAGCCGCAAGCGCAGGGCGACCTTCCGGCGCTTTGAAGCGGCCCACCGCAACGACTGCTGGCAGGGCGACGTGTGTCATCTCCTGAACCTGCCGCATCCGGACAGGCCCGACAAGACCCGCAAGGTCTACCTCATCGCCTTCATCGACGACTACAGCCGCATCGTCTACGGGCAGATGTACTGGGAGGAGAAACTGCCCCGCCTGGAGGACTGCCTGAAACGCACCATCCTGCGCTACGGTCTCCCCCGGCGTATCTACGTGGACAACGGGGCGATCTATTCCGCCCGGCACCTGGCGCGCATCTGCGGCCGGCTGGGCATCCGCCTCACCCATTCCCGGCCCTATCGACCGCAGGGGCGAGGGAAGATCGAGCGTTTCTTCCTTACCGTACAGAAGAGCTTTCTGCCGGAGGCACAGCAACTCATCGCCGCCGGCCAGCTTGCGACCCTGGAGCAGCTCAACGAGCTGTTCTGGGCCTGGCTGGAGGTGGCGTACCACAACCGGGTGCACGGCGTGACCAAGCAGACGCCGCGGCAGCGGTTTGAGGGCGACACGGAGCCGCTGCGGCGAATTGACCCCAGTGCACTCCGTGAGGTCTTCCTCTGGGAGGAGGAGCGCGTGGTGGACCAGACGGGCTGCTTTTCGCTCTACCGCAACCAATACGAGGTCGACCCGGCCCTGGCCCGCCGGAAGGTCACGCTTCGCTACGACCCGTACGACCTCAGCCAGATCCAGGTCTGGCACGAGGGGAAGCGCTTTGCCGACGCGGTCCCGCTAAAGCTGCACCGTACCCGGCACCGGTCGGTATCCCCCGCACCCGAACCAGCTGCAGCAGCACCCAAGACCGGCCTGAACTTCCTCACGCTGGCCAAGAAGCAGCATGACACCGAAAGGCGGAGGCGGCTGGGTGAGACCGCTTACACCCGGCTGACGCAGCCGAAGGGGGGCCAGAACTGAGTGCTGGCCGAGTTCTTTGGCTTTCGCGTCCTGCCCTTCAGCAAGGAGATCCCGACCACCGACCTGTTTCCGTGTGCACAGCACCAGGAGCTGCTGGCCAGGCTCCAGTACTGCGTGCGCCACCGGGCGTTCGGCCTCATCACCGGTGAGGTGGGATCCGGCAAGACCACTGCGATCCGTACCCTGTACGACCTGCTGGATCGCAGCCGGAATCCGTTTGTCTACATTGCCGACTCCAAGCTCACGCCCACGGCCTTTTACCGCGACGTGCTCACCCAGCTCGGTGTCGCCGCACCCTACCACTTCCTGAGCCGAGAGGCCCGCCGGCTGTTTGAGCAGACCATCCTGGACGGCTACCGGCTGCACGGGCTGCAGCCCGTCATCGTCTTGGACGAGGCCCATCTGCTGCCGCACGCCATGCTGCAGGAAGTGCGGTTCCTGCTCAACTTCCACCTGGATTCGGCCTGTCCCATGACCTTTCTGCTGGTGGGCCAGTCCGAACTGCGCGGCATGCTCCGCCTGCGCACCTTCGAAGCCATCGCCCAGCGCGTTCAGGTGCGGTACCATCTGGGGCCGCTCAGCGAGGAAGAAAGCGTCGCGTACATCCGGCACCATCTGCGCCGGACGGGCGTCGACCACGACATCTTCTCGGAACAGGCGCTGCAGAAGATCGCGGTGGAGTCCCGGGGTCTCCCCCGGGTGATCAACACACTCTGCACCAGTTGTCTGCTGGACGCCTGCTCCCGGGAGCAGCGCTTCGTGGACGAGGCGAATGTCGACCGGGTCCTGCTGGAACTTCAGGACCTACAGGCCGCCAAGGGTGGCAGCCCCTGGTAACTGTAACGGAGGGATCACCCGTGCTGGCATCGCTACGGACGACGGTACTGCCCCAGTTCACGGTTGAAGTGTACCCCGAGTGGGAGGCCGACCCCAGGACGCACCAGCGTTACGTGCTTGTGCTCCGGGACGCCACCGCCGGCGCCGTGGAGTTGGAGTTCGCCAGTGCCCGAGATCTCGGCGCCTTCCTCACAAGGACGCGCGAAGCCCTGGCTGCGGCTCGCAAGACGACGCATGTGCGGCGTGGCCGGGTGCAGCAGGCAAGGGCAAGGGCGGTACAAGCTACGTTGTTCTAACCTCAAGGGGGCGGCCCGATGGCCGCCCCCTGCGCTGGGGGGAGCGTTTGGAGGGTCGCCCGACGAGATTCATCGCTATCCGGTTACTCGTGAACGGGCCGGTTGGTGTGCGCCCGCACGTTGGCCACGAACTGTGCCATGGTATGCGAGAGGTGTTCCAGCACCTTCACCCACTCCTGCAGGTGCTGCTCGCCGCTGGGAGTGAGGCGGTAAAGCCGCCGGGCTGGCCCGCTCTCGTCGGTTTCCCACCGGGCGGTCACGTGGCCGTTGGCCTCAAGCTGCTTCAGGGTGCGGTACAGGGAGGCCCTTTCGATTTCAGCGTCGGTCAGCGCGTGCTCCTGCACCACGCCGGCAAGTTCATAGCCATGGGCCTCGCCCTTGAGCATGAGTGCGTAGAGTACAACAGGCTCGACAAACCGGTAGAGGTGCCCCATGGCGCAGGTGCAGTGCTGGCCTGGTCCGTGACGGCGGCAGTGTCCCCGTGGCATGATGTCAATCCTTCCTCCCTAGTGACCACGCTCTCCGTGATGGCAGTGGTCATGGTGGTGCGAGCCGCAGCCGCAAGTCTCCCCGGCGGTCACCAGGGTGCCGTTCAGGTACTGACTGACCACCTCGACGGGCTCCAGGCTGGGCGCCCCCAGGATGACTGAGATCCCCTCTTGGGCCAGCGACTGCTGCATACCCGCCCCCATGCCGCCGGCGATGACGACGGCGGCGCCATTCTCCTTAATAAACCGGGCCAGGATGCCGTGGTCGTGCTCGGGTGCAGGGAGGATCTGCTGGCCGATAACCTGCTTCTTTTCAGGGTCGACGTCGATGAAAGCAAAGGAGGGAGAGCGGCCGAAGTGCGGATTGAGGCGGCCGTCCTGAACCGGGATGGCAAAGCGCATGTTGAGTACCCCTTTCGGATATGGTTGCGATCTGCATCAGTCACATGACTCATATAGGTGACAATCGCACCTATACCGTCCACCAACGCTTTTCAACTCTTCCTTTCGGCACGCCAGGCTCTTGCGGCGGTCTTGGGCGCGAGGTAGCGGTCGATTGCCTCCCGTACCGATCCGGAGGCTCCATCCCTCAGCCGGATTCCGACGCTCTGAAAAACGTGATACAACGGAGGACCGTACTCTTCACAAAGAACCACGTCGACCCTGTGCCGGGAAAGCAGTTCGGCTAGTGCGGCGCCGGCGCCTCCAGGATTCTCAAGAGTTCGCCAGCTATCCAGCGTATCCCACGAGCCGTTGTGCGTGTCATAGATCACTACAAATTGTGCCTGTGCGAGCACTGGATCCACACAGCTGGCTGGATCGGGCCTCTCGGCCGGTACGGCAATACGCACGTCCTGCACCTCCCGTCAAGAGAAGCTTGCTTCATCTAAGTGATAATGTCACCTATAGTATAAGTCCAGCTATCGTACAGTGTCAACCTGTTGTTGCCCGGATTATTTGTCAACATGTGTTGAGCATGGTGCGCTTGTGTAGGACAGAGAATATTGAAGATAGAATCATCAGGAGGGGGGCTGTCCTCTCCGTTTTGGTACGACAGGGGACAAATATGAGAGCCTGCCCAGGCCTGTGACTTGGCCGTCCACCTGGGCAGGCTCTCCCCACAGGGCGGAGTGCACCTGTGTATGTGTATCTTACTTCCCCTGGGTCAGAACGTCCAGACCTATCTTCGCAAATATGGCACTTGCGGGCCGGACCTGCCCCTGCACTGCCCAGGTTGCGGTGGTCGAATGCGGCGGCATGGGCGGTACTGGCGCTGGGTCTTTACTGCGCACCAGAAGGCGTACATCCCGATCTACCGCTGGTGGTGTCCAGGGTGCCGTAAGACGTGCGCCATCTTGCCTGACTTTCTGAAACCGTACGCCCGATTCATCACGCTGGTGCGAGAAGCCGTGGTTCGCGGGCGGGTGCGGCGGGGGCTGCCCTGGAGCACCCTGGCCCGGCGACTGAGCAGCCCGACGGTCAGCTGGCTCTCGGAGAAGACGCTCAGACGCTGGCTTGTCAGGGCGAGAGCGCTGGCCGGAGAGTGGAGCCAGTACCTTGCCGAACGGGTTCTGCGCTTCTGGCCGGACACAGACCTCGATGCCCTCACCCCCCGGCGGGAAGGTCCGGACGCTACGCTCCACTTCCTGCTGGATGTGGGGGACTGGTACCGCCGTCAGATGGGGCGGCGGCCGGAGGAACACGGCGGAGTGTTTGCTGCGCTGAACCGGCTGGGTGAAGGCACGGCTTCCCTCTAGCACACCACAGAGTCTGTCCGTCGCCTTCCCGCAGGCTGGCGTGCCACAATGGCGCCAACCTGGCAAGGGAGGGACTCACCATGGACGAACAGCAGCGCGACGAGATTGCCGCTTTTCGGTGGCAGCTCATCGCACCGGTTGTGGCGGAGGATGTGACCCGGCTCGAACGGCGGCGGATTCTGCAGCAAATCGCCCGCCAGCACCACCAGATTCCGCACAGCGACAAGACCCGGGTCAGCGTTCGCACCTTGGAGCGTTGGATCGCCGCCTACCGGCAGGCCGGCTTCGACGGGCTGAAACCCAAGGTGCGGGACGACGCCCGCAAGGGCCGTGTCATCACACCGGAGATTCTGGAGCACGCCATCGCTGCCAGGCGGGAAGTGCCGGAGCGCAGCGTGCAGCAGATCATTGACACCCTGGAGAAGGCCGGCGTAGTTCCACCGGGGCTGCTCCGGCGATCCACCCTGTCGCAGCATCTGGTGCGGGCGGGCTACAGCCGCAAGGCTATGCTCAGCCGCAAGCGCAGGGCGACCTTCCGGCGCTTTGAAGCGGCCCACCGCAACGACTGCTGGCAGGGCGACGTGTGTCATCTCCTGAACCTGCCGCATCCGGACAGGCCCGACAAGACCCGCAAGGTCTACCTCATCGCCTTCATCGACGACTACAGCCGCATCGTCTACGGGCAGATGTACTGGGAGGAGAAACTGCCCCGCCTGGAGGACTGCCTGAAACGCACCATCCTGCGCTACGGTCTCCCCCGGCGTATCTACGTGGACAACGGGGCGATCTATTCCGCCCGGCACCTGGCGCGCATCTGCGGCCGGCTGGGCATCCGCCTCACCCATTCCCGGCCCTATCGACCGCAGGGGCGAGGGAAGATCGAGCGTTTCTTCCTTACCGTACAGAAGAGCTTTCTGCCGGAGGCACAGCAACTCATCGCCGCCGGCCAGCTTGCGACCCTGGAGCAGCTCAACGAGCTGTTCTGGGCCTGGCTGGAGGTGGCGTACCACAACCGGGTGCACGGCGTGACCAAGCAGACGCCGCGGCAGCGGTTTGAGGGCGACACGGAGCCGCTGCGGCGAATTGACCCCAGTGCACTCCGTGAGGTCTTCCTCTGGGAGGAGGAGCGCGTGGTGGACCAGACGGGCTGCTTTTCGCTCTACCGCAACCAATACGAGGTCGACCCGGCCCTGGCCCGCCGGAAGGTCACGCTTCGCTACGACCCGTACGACCTCAGCCAGATCCAGGTCTGGCACGAGGGGAAGCGCTTTGCCGACGCGGTCCCGCTAAAGCTGCACCGTACCCGGCACCGGTCGGTATCCCCCGCACCCGAACCAGCTGCAGCAGCACCCAAGACCGGCCTGAACTTCCTCACGCTGGCCAAGAAGCAGCATGACACCGAAAGGCGGAGGCGGCTGGGTGAGACCGCTTACACCCGGCTGACGCAGCCGAAGGGGGGCCAGAACTGAGTGCTGGCCGAGTTCTTTGGCTTTCGCGTCCTGCCCTTCAGCAAGGAGATCCCGACCACCGACCTGTTTCCGTGTGCACAGCACCAGGAGCTGCTGGCCAGGCTCCAGTACTGCGTGCGCCACCGGGCGTTCGGCCTCATCACCGGTGAGGTGGGATCCGGCAAGACCACTGCGATCCGTACCCTGTACGACCTGCTGGATCGCAGCCGGAATCCGTTTGTCTACATTGCCGACTCCAAGCTCACGCCCACGGCCTTTTACCGCGACGTGCTCACCCAGCTCGGTGTCGCCGCACCCTACCACTTCCTGAGCCGAGAGGCCCGCCGGCTGTTTGAGCAGACCATCCTGGACGGCTACCGGCTGCACGGGCTGCAGCCCGTCATCGTCTTGGACGAGGCCCATCTGCTGCCGCACGCCATGCTGCAGGAAGTGCGGTTCCTGCTCAACTTCCACCTGGATTCGGCCTGTCCCATGACCTTTCTGCTGGTGGGCCAGTCCGAACTGCGCGGCATGCTCCGCCTGCGCACCTTCGAAGCCATCGCCCAGCGCGTTCAGGTGCGGTACCATCTGGGGCCGCTGAGCGAGGAAGAAAGCGTCGCGTACATCCGGCACCATCTGCGCCGGACGGGTGTCGACCACGACATCTTCTCGGAACAGGCGCTGCAGAAGATCGCCGCCGAGTCCCGCGGGCTTCCCCGGGTCATTAACACACTCTGCACCAACTGCCTGCTGGACGCCTGCTCCCGTGAACAGCGCTTTGTGGACGAGGCCAATGTCGACCGGGTTCTGTTTGAGCTGCAGGATCTGCAGACCGCCAAGGGCAGCAGCCCGTGGTAATGGAGGGATGACTCGTGCTGGCCTCACTGCGAGCGACCGTGCTGCCTCAGTTTACGGTTGAGGTCTACTTCGATTGTGAGCCGGACTGCCGGACGCACCCACGTTACGTACTCGTGCTCCGGGATGGAACGGCTGGTGCCGTCGAGCTGGAGTTCGCCAGCGCCCGAGATCTTCGTGCATTTCTCGCCAGGAGCCGCCAGGCACTCACGGAGTGCCGCAGGACGGCACGGATTCACCGCAGCCCAAGCAAACGGGTCGCATCCGGAACTGTACAAGCTACACTGTTCTAAGCTCAGCAGGGGCGGCCGGCTGGCCGGCCGCCCCCGATCCTGGCGACAAACCAACGCGTCAGTTGACGAACGACACTGTCGCCAGTCAAGTCACTGCCAAATAGCGCGG
>NZ_JBFNEH010000086.1:0-7673 GCF_040797425.1 Symbiobacterium sp.
CCCCCTCCCCCGGGGCGCTCCCGCCCCGGCCCCGCGGCCCTTGGGCGGGGGGCCCGCTTCCAGCTTCTAGCGCAGGCTTGCATGCGCGCTCAGCCTTGTGTAAACTATATTGCTGACGCATCGGGAGAGGTGGCCGAGTGGTTTAAGGCTCTCGTCTTGAAAACGAGCGTGGCCTAGACAGCCACCGTGGGTTCGAATCCCACCCTCTCCGCCAGGGCGCATGGCGCGACGAGCAGGCCACCGCACGGTGGCCTGCTCTTTTGCTACTTTACCGGGAGGTCGATCGGCGTGACCGACGAGGCCTTTATGCGCGAAGCGCTTGCCGAGGCCCGGAAGGCAGCGGCGCTGGGCGAGGTGCCCATCGGCGCCGTGGTGGTGCGCACCGGCGAGATCCTGGTTCGGGCGCATAACCTGAGGGAGACCACGCACGACGCCACGGCCCACGCCGAGGTGCTGGCCATCCGCGCCGCCGGTCGCCTGCTGGGCGGATGGCGGCTTACCGGCTGTACGCTCTATGTCACCATCGAGCCCTGCCCCATGTGCGCCGGTGCGCTCCTCCAGAGCCGGATCGACCGCCTGGTCTTCGGGGCGCGCGACCCGAAAGCCTGGGCCGACCGCTCCCTGCTGGAAATCCTGCAAAACCCCGGCCTGAACCATCAGGTGGAGGTACGCGAGGGCGTCCTGGCCGAGGAGTGCGGCGAGGTAGTGCGGGAGTTCTTCCGGGCCAGGCGCCGCCTGACGCAACAGGCCCAGGAAGAATGTATGTAACAGGAAGCAGGACCAGATACTGGTAATGGCGAATTTCCTCCCATCTACCTCGATGGGGGGAGATTGTGTATGTTGCGACGCCATCGGCACTGGGCCGCCTGGACGGCGCTGCTGCTGAGCGGCTGCGTGGCAGCGGCGCAGCCGGAGCCCCCGGCCCCGGCGGCGGAGGCCAGCCGGGCCGAGGTGCGCCTGCACCTGCCGGTGGAAGTGACGACGCTGGACCCGGCGGAGACGGCGGAGCCCGCCGTGCTGGATGTGATCGGCAACCTGATGGAGGGATTGGTTGCACCGGGCGAAGGTCCGGGAGGCGCGCCGACGGGTGCCGCCGCGGAGCGGTGGGAGTCGGCCGACGGGCGGCAGTTCACCTTCTACATCCGGACCGACGCACGCTGGAGCGACGGCGAGCCGGTCACGGCGCACGACTTCGTGCGGGCCTGGCTCCACCTCCTGGACCCCGCAGTGGGTGCGGCCCACGCCTACCTGCTCTACGACATCGCGGGAGCCGAGGCCTGGAACGCTTTGGACCCGGCCGCACCCGATTTTGCGGAGTGGTCGGAGCGGCTGCGGGCGGAGGTGGGGGTGACCGCCCTGGACGACCAGCGGCTGCAGGTGACGCTGCGGGCGCCGAACCCGGCCTGGCCGGCCTACACGGCCCACCCGGCCCTGGCGCCCCGCCGGGAGGGCGTGCCCTTCGGTGCCGTGAGCAACGGCCCCTTCGCCCTGGCCGAACTGTCGGGATCGGGCCAGATCCGGCTGGTGCGCAACCCCCACTACTGGGATCGCACGGCCGTGACGCTGGGTGCGGTGACCTACCACGTGGAGTCCGACTCCCAGGCCGCGCTGCGCCTCTATGAGATGGGCTATCTGGACCTGGTGATCCTCCCCGGAGAACTGGCCACACAGGTGCCCGGTGCCCGGGCAATGGCGCAGCCGGCCACCATGGGGCTCGTTTTCAACACCGGGCAGCCCCGGCTCGCCGACCCCGCACTGCGGCGGGCGATCAGCCTGGCGCTGGATCGGCACGAGGTGGCCGCCGCGGCCGGCGGGTCCTCCGCCGAGGCCGCGGTCGGGATTGTGCCGCCCTCCCTGGACGGCGGCTGGACGGCCGCCGTGCGCCCGGGCCCGTCGGTCCTCCCGGCTGACCCCGCAGCAGGGGACCGGGCGGAGGCCCGCCGGCTCTGGACCGAGGCCCTGGCGGCGTTGGGGACGGAGCGCATGACGCTCCGCCTGCTGCACGCCGCCGAGGCGGCCCCGGCCGCCCAGGCGGTGAAGCGGCAGCTCGAGGAGACGCTGGAGGGGCTGACCCTTGAACTGCACACCGTGCCCTTCGTGCAGCGGCTGGAGCGGGTGCGCTACGGGCAGTTCGACCTGGTGCTGCAGGGATGGGTGGCCGACCACGACGACCCGCTGCTCCTGCTCAGCCAGTTCACCACGGCCCATCCAGCCAACGGTGCGCGCTGGGTGAACAGCGAGTACGACGCCCTGATCACACAGGCCGCCGACCAGACGGGGGACGCCCGCCGGTCGGCGCTGGCGGCGGCGGAGCGGCTGCTCCTGACAGAGGCACCGGTGGTGCCGCTCTACCACCCGGTTCGGCACTGGGCCGCGCACCCGGACCTGGAAGGGGTGCGGTACCGGCCGCTCGGGGGGCGGTTTGACCTGAAGCAGGCGTGGAGAAAGGGAATCCCGGGCCCCGGGTAGAATTGGGTAGAGCCAGTCCGATTTCGGCAGGAGAGATTGCGTTGGCCCACCTTGCCCTTTACCGTGCGTACCGGCCACAGCGATTCAGTGAGGTCGTCGGGCAGGAGCACATCACCCGTACCCTGCGCAATGCACTCGTGCAGGGCCGGGTTCACCATGCCTACCTGCTCTCAGGTCCGCGCGGCACGGGCAAGACCACCGTGGCCCGCATCCTGGCGAAGGCGGTCAACTGCCTCAACCTGCAGGACGGCGAGCCGTGCAACGAGTGTGAGCCCTGCCGGCGCATCATGTCCGGCGAGACGATGGATGTGATCGAGATCGACGCCGCCTCCAACCGCGGCATCGATGAGATCCGCGACCTGCGCGACAAGGTGAAGTACGCCCCCGTCGACCTGAAGTACAAGGTCTACATCATCGACGAGGTGCACATGCTCTCGGAGCCGGCCTTCAACGCACTGCTGAAAACGCTGGAGGAGCCGCCGGCGCACGTGCTCTTCATCCTGGCCACGACGGAGAAGCAGAAGTTGCCCGTCACCATCCTCTCCCGCTGCCAGGCCTTCGACTACCACCGCCTGTCCAACGAGGAGATCGTGGGGCGGCTGCAGCAGGTCTGCGCCGCGCAGGGGCTGAAGGCCACGCCCGAGGCCCTGCTGGCAATGGCCCGGCACGCCGAGGGCGGGATGCGCGACGCACTGTCGCTGCTGGACCAGGTGATGGCCTATGCCGCGGATGGCGAGATTACCCTTGAGATGACGCTGTCGGTGCTGGGCTCAGCCCCCCTCGAGCAGTTCCTCCGTCTGGACGAGCGGCTGGTCGAGGGGGATGCGGGCGGGGCGCTGCTCTGGCTCGACGAGATGGTGCGTACGGGCAAGGACCTGCGCCAGCTGGTGCGGGACTACATGGCGCACCTGCGGGACCTCCTGATGGTGAAGGTGGACGCGTCCGGCACCGTCCTCGGGCTCCCGCCGGAGTCGCTGGCCCAGGTACGGGACGAGGCGGCCCGGTTCACACAGGAACGGCTCATCGCCGCCATCCGGCTTCTCGGCCAGGCGGAGGTGGACCTGCGCCTTGCGGTGTCGCCGCGGCTGCAGGTGGAGGTCGCCCTCATCCGGCTGGCGGCGCTCTTCACCGGCCGGGACCAGGAGGCCCGGCCCGCCGAGGAGGGCCCGAAGCCCCAGCAGACCCAGAAGGCGTCGGCCAGGACGCCCGCCGGCCGGCGGACGCGCACGGCCGGAACCGCTCCGGCTGCGCCGCCTGTTGCTCCCGGTGCACCGCCTGCCGAGCAGGGCGCACCGGGGTTGAGTTCCGCCGGCCCCGAAGGGGCGCCGGAGAGTGAGACCGCAGGGGCTGCCGCCCAGGCGTCGCCGCCGGGCAGCAGCGCCCCGGCCGGGGCGGAAGCGCCGGTGGGCGCCGGAGTCGAACGGGTGATGGCGGTTTGGAACCGGGTGCTGGAACTGGTGCGCAAAGCGCGGCCCAGCACGTACAACCTGCTCTCCACCTCGGCGCGCGTGGGCGGACTGCAGGGCAAGCGGCTCTTCCTGGTCGCCACATCGCCCGTCTTCGCCCAGTTGCTCCGCCGCCCGCAGGACCGGGCGATCGTCGCCAAGGCCCTGGAGCGGGCGGGACTCGCCGGCCTGGAGGTCGAGATCCTGGCGCCGGACGAGGCCCGGACGAAGCTGGCCGGGCTCGCGGCGGCTGGCGCCGGGGGGGCCGCACCGGCCGGAGAGGCCGGATCGGCGACGCAGCAGGACACTGGCGCCGCGCTGATGGAGCGGGTACGCAGCCTGTTTCCCCCTGATGTCATACATGAAGTCGATGAGGAGGGCTCTTGATGTTTCCCGGTGGCGGTAACATGCAGCAGATCATGCGGCAGGTCCAGAAGATGCAGAAGAACGTGGCCAAGGCGCAGGAGGAGATCGCCAAGATGACGGTGGAGGGAACCGCCGGCGGCGGCGCCGTGAAGGTGACTGTCACGGGCGACCGGCGGGTCACGGCGGTCAACCTGTCGCCGGAGGTGGTGGATCCCGACGACGTCGAGATGCTGCAGGACCTGATTCTGGCGGCGATCAACGACGGCATGAAGAAGGCCGAGGAACTGGCTGAGGCCGAGATGAAGAAGGTCATGCCGGCCGGGCTGCCCGGCTTTCCCGGCCTGTTCTAGCGGTCCATGTACTACGCCGAACCGATCGCCCGCCTGATCGAGGAACTGACGAAGCTGCCGGGGATCGGTCCGAAGACCGCCCAGCGGCTGGCCTTCCACATCCTCAACCTGGACCGCGCCGCCGTGGAGTCCCTCGCCCGCACGATGGTCGAGGCCCGGGAGAAGGTCAAGTACTGCTCGATCTGCTGCAACCTCACCGATCGCGATCCCTGCAAGATCTGCGATGACGACAGCCGCGACCACTCCACCATCTGCGTGGTACAGGAGCCGCGCGACGTGGTGGCCATGGAGAAGACCCGGGAGTACCACGGGGTCTACCACGTGCTGCATGGGGCGCTGAACCCGATGGAAGGCGTCGGCATCGACGACATCCGGGTGAAGGAGCTCATCGCACGACTGGGCGACGGCAAGGTGCAGGAGGTCATCCTCTGCACCAATCCCAACACCGAGGGCGAGACCACGGCCATGTACATCGCCCGGTACATCAAGCCGCTCGGGGTGAAGGTCACGCGCATCGCGCGCGGCCTGCCCATGGGCGGCGATCTGGAGTACGCCGACGAGGTCACCCTGGCGAAGGCCCTCGAGGGGCGCCGGGAGATCTGAGTCCCGGACGGGAGAGCGCCGCGGGCCGGCGGGCCTTCCCGTCAGCGCTTGATTTTGCGGGTGCCCCAGGGTAGAATACAGCCGTGAATCCGGACAAGCTGAATAGACAAGGCGTTGACAGGGCAGAGTATGCGGCTGCGTGGAGCCAAAGCGAGCCGGGTCTGGTGAAAGCCGGTGCACACGTTCGCAGAAGAGGCCCTTGAGCTTCCGGGCTGAACCCTGTGCGAAGAGCACACAGCGTATTAGGCCCGGACGGACCCCCGTTATCGGAAACCGAGTGAGGCCGCAAGGCCTAACTAGGGTGGTACCGCGGGCAAGGCCCCGTCCCTAACCGGACGGGGCTTCGTTCATTCTTACTCGGAAGAGGGGACAACACGAGATGACCGTTCGCGTACGCATCGCGCCGAGCCCCACGGGTCCCATCCACGTGGGCAACGTACACACCGCACTCTTCAACTGGCTCTTCGCGCGGAGACATGGCGGCCAGTTCATCCTGCGGTTCGAGGATACTGACCTGGAGCGGTCCCGGCCGGAATGGGAACAGGTGATCTTCGAAGACCTGAAGTGGCTGGGGATTGACTGGGACGAAGGGCCCGACATCGGCGGCCCCTACGGGCCGTACCGCCAGACCGAGCGGCTCGACCTGTACCGCAAGTACGCCCAGCAGCTCCTGGAGCAGGGCTACGTTTACAAGTGCTACTGCACCAAGGAAGAGGAGGACGCCGACCGCCGGGAGGCGCAGGAGCAGGGCCGTCCTTACCAGTACAAGGGCCGGTGCCGGAACCTAACCCCCGAGCAGCAGGCGGCGTTTGAGGCCGAAGGGCGCAAGCCGGTGCTCCGCTTCCGCGTGCCCAAGGGCGAGGTCATCCGGTACAACGACCTGGTCCGCGGGCCGATCGAGTTCCCCACCGATTCCATCGGGGACTTCATCATCATGCGCGCCAACGGCATGCCGCTCTATAACTTCGCCGTGGTCATCGACGACGCGACCATGCACATCACCCACATCCTGCGCGGCGAGGGGCACATCCCCAACACGCCGGTGCAGATCCTCATCTACCGGGCCCTCGGCTTCCCGGTGCCGGAGATCGGCCACCTCGGCCACATGACGAACCCCGAGCGCGGCAAGCTCTCCAAGCGCAAGGGTGAGGCGGCGATTCGCGACTACCGGGAGCAGGGCTACCTGCCCGAGGCCATGCTCAACTTCATGAGCCTGCTGGGCTGGACGCCGCCCGGCGCCGAGTCCGGCCGGGAGTTCCTCACCAAGGAGGAGCTGATCCGCGACTTCGACCTGAGCCGGGTGACCAAGGCGTCGTCGGTCTTCGACCGCAACAAGCTGAACTGGATGAACGGCGTCTACATCCGCAAGAAGAGCCTGGAGGAGTTCGCCGAACTGGCGCTGCCGTTCGTGGTGAAGGCAGGGCTGTGCACGGAGGAGCATGCCCGGGCGCACTGGGACTGGTTCAAGGAGGTCATGTCCCAGGTGCACGAACGGGTGGAGACCCTGGCCGAGATTCCGCAGCACGTGGATATCTTCTTCAAAGAAGAAGTCGAAATGGATGAGAAGGCGGCGGCCAAGTTCCTCACGGACGCGGTGAAGCCCTTCTTCCGGCGGGTCGCCGAGGGGCTGAAGACGGTGGAGTGGACCGTGCCGGCCATCGAGCAGCTGGTGCGCTCGATTCAGGAGGAGATGGGGCTGAAGCCGAAGGAGAGCTTCCAGCCCATCCGCGTGGCCATCACGGGCCGCACCGCGAGCCCGGGCTTGTTCGAGACCATCTACCTGATCGGCCGGCAGCGCGTGCTCGAGCGCATGGCGCCATACTGCTAGAGGCGCCATCCCGGACCGCTGTGCCGGCAGCGTGTGGACGGCGTGCCGCGCGGTCGGAACAGCGGCGGCACCGGCAGGGCCCGAAAGGGACGGGCATCCTGCGGCCGAGGGCCGGGAAGGCACGCTTCGGCATGCGGCGAAGATCAAGATCGGGGGCATGGTCGGTTGTGGAGCCAGATACGGCGCCGGCAGGCGCCAGCGCTTACGGTACACACAATCGCCAGCTCTGCGCGCGAGGCGGGGGGATGACCTCCGCCTCGTCCGCACTCCGCGGGAATGGCGTCGCGGCGCCGTCGAACCCCCTTGCCGACAGCGCTGAGGGCATGCTACAATACCTCTGCCCGCAAGGTAGGGCAAGCCCACCCGGGGCCGAAAATGGTGCAGCTAGCGGATTTTGCCCCGTTGCACCGGACTGATGGGTGTGGTAAAGTAGTCGAGGTCGCCGGTTGTGAGGCGAACTCAAACGGCGAAATGCCAGGAGTTCACAAGTTGACAGCCGGTCGGTCTGTCTGCTAAAATCTAACCCTGCCAGCCACCGGATCGGTGGTGACGGGCACATCTCGAACCTTGAAAACTAAACAGTGCAGAGCCAAGCGAGTCGAGACTCCAGAA
>NZ_JBFNEH010000087.1:0-7568 GCF_040797425.1 Symbiobacterium sp.
TGGACACCCAACCCTTTTGCTCCTACAGAACTGGCTTACTCAGACAGGCTCCTAGACCGCGCCGGTATCCCGCTGCCACCGGGGCTCGGCAAGCGCCTAAAGTACTATACGGACGTCGCCCAACTCAGCCAGGACGACCGGACGGCGCTTGGGCGCCTGCTCGACGAAGCAATCCTCACCGGCTATCCCGACAAAACCCTGAGGCCGCACCAACCGGTTACCCGCGCCGAGGCCGCCGTCTTGCTCATGCGGCTGGAGAACCGCGTCAACGTGCAGCAAGACCCGAACGATTACTTCGGCAAGATAGTCAACCGGTGGCGGTTCCCCGGCTGGTATCTCGGCACGGATTTCCGGCCCGGTTGGATGGTGTGGGAATCTCTCCAAAAGCTAGGCGTCCCACCAGAAGAGGCCCACCTTTACTACCTCGGCCCCGGTGTCGCGTTCGAGGTGCCCACCGCGTATCCGCCCTACTTCCGGAACGGTGTCCGACTCCCTGCGATCCACTCCACGCCTTCGCCGAAATGGGAAGACCAGGGCCAGAAGACGCACTACCTTCCCCCGGCAAATACCTATAGCCATGACGTCACCTGGGTATATTCCCCAGACGGCCGCACCATGGCGTTTGTGGATAGCTCGGGTGTAGAGTGGGATGCACTGGCAGTGAAACTCGGGAAGTGTACCGTCAGCATTATCGAGGGCCGGTACTACGGCGGGTACTATCTGAACAACCTGGTCCCAGACGACGGTGTTCGTGCGGCCCCCAGTGGCGGACTCGTTAGGGTGCGCGGCTTGAACGGCTGGTCCGTCGAGTGGACGAATCTCAATCAGATGGCCGACCTGGAGGCACTCGGACTGCGGCTGGCCGATCCGGACAAAGAGCTGTGCTTTGAGCTAAAATTCTAATCAGTCCATGTCAGACTAAATGCCCGACGTGAGTCGGCATACCAGACCGTTTCACGTCGAACAGATCTTGCGGCGGACACAGCCAAGACAAAAGATATACGGGCCACCCCAAGGGATGAAGATCCGGGGTGGCCTACGTTTTTGGTCTGCTTTTGTTCACCGGGTGAAGACCACACTTCCCAGAGAAGAGGTGTGAGCTGGATCAGCAATTGGACTTCACCGCATGGTCCACTTCCATCCAGACTGGCTGGGCGCCTTTGTTTGTCAGATTTCGGCCTAGGAATTTGAGATACAACCATTGTATAGTGCCATATATTATGATATGCTTTAACTGTCACCGCAAGGTACCATATAACCAAATATCACACGTCACGAGTAACGGCATCCTAAAAGGAAACCGTTCTCCAAACAGGAAGTCGTTCGTCAGCTGTAGGTATCGGTCGCCTATCTCCAAATCCAGGGGCGCAGTATGCGCTAGGGGGTAGGCGACCTTCGTCGCTTTTACGCAGGCTTGGACCTGCAGGAGGAGGTGATCGCATACACATTTTCCGGGCCGGGTCTGGTGTGCCGGCCGGGGGAGGTCTTACAATGATGAAAACAGCCGTCGACTGGGTTGTGCGTAATCACGTCCCGACCGCTCGGGGCGTTGTACCGCTTGAAGAGTTGAACGATGCGGAGCGCCAGGCGCTTGCGGATCGGATCTATCTTGCGCTTGCCCGTGCTCTAGCCCCGGAGGGGGTCCAGGTGTGGCTGGCAGGGAGGCAGGACACTCATGGGCAGAACAAGAAGCAGGCGGTCTAGCCCGTCGGGGGAACTCCGGCGGGCTGCCGCCTATATCAGAGTGTCAACAGGGATGCAGGCGGAGGAGGGCGAGTCCTTATCGGCCCAGCAGGCCCGCCTTCACGCATGGGCCAAGGAGAACGGCTATGTGATCGTGCGTGAGTACGTCGATGCCGGAGAGTCGGCCCGTACGGCGGATCGCCCGCAGTTCGTGCGGATGCTCCAGGACGCCAAGGCTCAACCCCGTCCGTTCGACGCCGTTTTGGTCTGGAAGTGGGATCGCTTCGCCCGCAACATGGAGGACGCCTCCATGTATAAGGCTTTGTTCCGCCGGAGGCTGGGGGTGGAGTTGATCAGCATTACCCAGCCCACCCCGGAAGGGGCTGTGGGCCAGCTGCTCGAAAGGATGTTGGACCTGATTGCGGAGTTCCAGTCAGCCCTGACGGCGGAAAACGTTTACAGCACCATGGCTTACCTGGCGGAGCAGGGGCGCTGGCTCGGAAAGCGGCCGTTTGGGTATGACCTCCAGGACGGTCGTCTGGTGGTCAAGCCTGATGAGGCAGAGGCCGTGGCGTGGGCGTTTGGAATGGTGGCTCGGCGGGAGCGATCTGTCTACGCCATCGCAGAATCCTTTGGCATGGGTAGCCTCTTCCCAGCCACGTTGAACAGGGGGTACCGTTGGTCCCCGACAGCGGTCAGGAAGATGTTGCAGAATGAGGTGTACCTTGGTCGCACCGTATGGAATCGACGATTTACAGAAATCGACAATCTGGGCGGCACCTCCACAAAGGTGAGGGGGTTCCGCAATCAGGACGAGTGGATCACAGTTGAAAACGCCCATCCGGCCATCATCGACAAGGAGACGTTCGAGGCCGTCCAACGGGTCTTGCGGGAGCAGAGCAGTCGCCGCCCCAGGTCGAAACGCGGGGAGTACCTGTTCTGGGGAATGGTGCGGTGTGCCCGGTGCGGACACCACCTGACCTGGCACGAATCTAAAAAGTCACCAGCTAGGCTCATCTGCTCCGAATATTTTCGGCCGCGGCACATGGCCTGCCGTCCGATGGTCTACATCCGTCCCATGGAGTTGGAAGAGGCCGTCCTAGGGGCGATCCGAGAAATCATCGCCGGGACCGAGCAGACCCCGCTGACTTTCGCCACGCCAAAGCGGGCCAAGACCGTCACGCCGGAGGCACTTCTCGCCGCTAACGCCGCAAAGGTCCAGCGCCTCCTGGAAGCATACGAGGCCGGAGCCATCACCCTGGATGACCTCAAGACCCGGCGCACCATACTGGAGCAGGAGGCGGAGCGGCTGCGGCAAGCGGCGGCCAGCAAGGACAGCGGCCCGGATTACGAGGCGCAGGTTGCGGCCCTCCGGGAGCGGCTGACGGACGTGCTGGCCATCCTCCAGGACGAGGAGGCTCCTGTAGCCGCCAAGAACCAGGCGCTCGGTGCCGTCATCCGGGAAATCGTGATAGACCGGGAGGCCCAGCGCATCGACATCCACTGGCGGCCGATAGAGGAGGATTTACAACAGTAATAGAGGGGACCCGCTTTTCATCTGGGGCGCCGTGGCCGTGGGGATGTTCGGCCTGCCCGCGCTGGGCGGAACCATGGCGCTGGCCCACTACCTCGCGGCGCTCCTGGTGGGGCTGACCTTCCGCTTCTATGGCCTGCAGGAGCGCGAGTACACCCCCGAACCGGCTCGCGAGGGCAACATCCTCAGCCGGGCGGTCGCCGCCCTGGTGAAGGCCCGAAAGGAGGACGGCAGGCCGGTGGGCCAGATGCTGGGCGACGCCATTACGGACTCCGTCCGCACGATGGCCCTCATCTGCGGGTATATCATTCTTTTCTCCACCATTGCCCGCATGATCGACGTGACCGGGTTGTTCCCGTATCTTACGGCTCCGTTCCAGTGGCTCTTCCGGCTGTTCGGCATCGACCCTGCCCTGGCGCGGGCGACCGTCATCGGACTCCTGGAAGTCGATTTGGGGACGCTGGCGGCCTCACGGGCCAGCGGGGCGCCGCTGGTACAGCAGGTGGCCATTGCGGGGGCAATCATCGGCTGGAGCGGGCTCTCCGTTCACGGGCAGGTAGCCAGCGTGCTGTCCGGCACCGACATTCGCATGGGACCTTACGTCGCGGCCCGGCTGCTGCATGCGGTTCTGGCCTTCATCGCCACGCTGGCCTTACTGCCGGCGGTGGGGACTGCGGAGCTGGGGGTGGTGCGGGTGCTCCCCGCCCTGGGCGGGATTTCCGCCGGCCTCTGGCAGCCCACCTTCCTGGACTACCTGGCGCGGGGCGCAACGTGGTCGCTGGCCGTTCCCCTCACCCTCGCCCTGGTAGGCGCCGTGGCGGCTGCTGTGAGCGGCAGCCTGCGCTGGGTCCATTTCTACACCCGCAAGTAGGGGTTCGGCTCCGGCGGGCATGCCCGCAGTGGTGCCTTGCTTGCAGGAACACGCGGCGGTTACTATAATGGCAACATGGAATGAATCAGGATACAGAAGCTGCGAAAGGGGTCTTGGTTCGGTGTCGCAAGAGATCGTGGAGGCGATTGTCGAGATCCCTGCCGGCAGCCAGAACAAGTACGAGTTTGACAAGGAGCGCGGCGTGCTCCGGCTGGACAGGGTCCTGTACTCGCCTGTACATTACCCGGCCGACTACGGCTACGTCGAGGGCACGCTGGAAGAAGACGGGGATCCCATCGACATCCTCATTTTGGTCACCAACCCGACGGTGCCCGGGTGCATCGTGGAGGTGCGCCTGATCGGCGTCCTGGAGATGGCAGACGACAAGGGGATCGACAACAAGCTCCTCGGGGTGGCCGCCAGGGATCCCCGCTACGAGCAGGTGACCGACCTGTCCTGTGTTCCCCCGCACAGGCTGCGGGAGATTGAACACTTCTTCAAAACGTATAAGGACCTTGAAGGTAAGCGGACCATCATCAACGGCTGGTTCGGCGTGGAGGTGGCCCGGACCAAGCTCAGGGCGGCCCGGGAGAACTACCTGCGGATGTCCAGCGTGGCCCGGTAGAGGCAATAGCAGGGAATGTGGACGGCGGTCGGGTCTGTGCCACGGACCCGGCCGCCTTTACGATCGCGCCCGTCCCGCGTCCGCGTTCATGAGGCCGTTGCATTTCGTGCACGATAGACGGTAACCGCGGTGCTCAGATGCAAGGTGGTAGAAACGTGAGAGATCGGATCGCAGAGTTCATCCGGGAGAAGGCCTACAGGCCGATGAACTTCGCAGAGCTGGCGCAGGCGCTAGCCATCCCGGAGAAGCAGCACGAGCAGCTGCGCAAGACCTTGGAGCAGATGGAGCGCGCAGGCGAGGTGGTCCGGACCCGCACCGACCGGTACGGGGCGCCGGAGCGGATGAACCTCGTGGTCGGCCGGCTGCAGGGACACCCCCGTGGCTTTGGGTTCGTTGTTCCGGACCGGCCCGGTGCGGAGGACCTCTTCATCGGGCGGGAGGGGCTGAACGGCGCGTGGCACAATGACCGGGTCGTCGCCCGCATCCTCCCGCCCGCCTTCGGCGGCGGCCGCCCGGAGGGCGAGATCATCCGCATCCTCGAGCGGGCCAACCCCCGCGTGGTCGGCACCTTTGAGACGAGCGGCCACCTCGCCTTTGTGGTGCCCGACGAGAAGCGACTGCCTGACGACATCTACATCCCCAAGGGCATGACCAACGGGGCCAAGAGCGGCGAGAAGGTCGTGGTGCAGATCACGCAGTGGCCTGACGGCCGGCGGGGCGCCGAGGGGCGCATCGTCGAGCGGCTGGGCATGAAGAGCGATCCCGGCGTCGACATCGTGAGCATCATCCGCAAGTACGGGTTGCCGGAGGCCTTCCCGGCCAACGTGATGCGGGAGGCCGAGCAAGTGCCCGAGGCAGTGACGGAGGAGGCGATCCGCGAGGCCGGACGGCGCGACCTGCGCTCCTGGACCATCGTCACCATCGACGGCGAGGACGCCAAGGACCTGGACGACGCGGTCAGCGTTGTGCGGCTCGGCCGCGACCGCTGGCAGCTGGGCGTGCACATCGCCGACGTGGCGTACTACGTGCCCGAAGGTTCGGCCCTGGACCGCGAAGCGTACAAGCGGGGCACCTCCGTGTACCTGGCTGACCGGGTGGTGCCCATGCTGCCGCCTCGCCTCTCCAACGGCATCTGCTCGCTGAACCCGGGCGTGGACCGGCTGACGCTCTCCTGCGTGATGGAGATCGACGGCGAGGGGCAGGTGCTGTCTTACGAGATCTTCCCGTCGGTGATACGGACGGCGGCGCGCCTCACCTACACGCAGGTGAACCGGATCCTGGCCGGCGAACCGGGGGCAGCGAGGGGCGTGGAGGGTCTGGTGCCCCTCATCCAGGAGATGGCGACCCTGATGGCGGTGCTGCGGGACCGGCGCATGCGGCGCGGGGCGCTCGACTTCGACCTCCCGGAGGCCAAGGTTCGGCTCAACGAGCAAGGGTGGCCCACGGACGTCCTGCGGGTCGAGCGGGGCGAGGCGGAGCGGATCATCGAGGAGTTCATGCTGGTGGCCAACGAGACCGTGGCCGCGCATTGCGCCAACCGCGACCTGCCGCTGATGTTCCGCATTCACGAAGCTCCTGCCGCAGACCGTATCGCCGGGTTGCGGGAGTTCCTGGGGCTGTTCGGATACACCCTGCGGGTGGGGCCCGACGGCTCGGTCACGCCCCGGGATCTGCAGCGGGTGACGGAGTGGTGCCGGGGCCGGCCGGAGGAGAACCTGATCGAGTCGGTGCTGCTGCGCACCATGCGCCAGGCGCGGTACAGCGAGCAGAGGCTGGGCCACTTCGGCCTGGCGGCCGAGAACTACTGCCACTTCACCTCGCCCATTCGCCGCTACCCGGACCTGGTGGTGCACCGGGTGCTGCGCGCCCACCTGCAGCATAAACGGAGACTGCCCGGCAAGTTGAAGGCCAAACTGGAGCGGATACTGCCCGAGGCCGCCGAGCACTGCTCGGAGCGTGAGCGTGTTGCCATGGAGGCAGAGCGGGAGACCATCGAGCTCAAGAAGGCCGAGTACATGGCGGACAAAGTGGGTCAGCGGTTCGCCGGCATGATCTCGGGCGTGACGCCCTGGGGCTTTTACGTCCAGCTGGAGAACACGGTGGAAGGCCTGGTGCACGTGTCCACCCTCACGGATGACTACTACCACTTCCACGAAGACCATTACGCGCTGATCGGCGAGCGCACCCGGCGGCGGTTCCGCCTCGGGGACCGCGTCGTGGTGGAGGTGCACCAGGTCGACGTGGAGAACCGGCAGGTTGATTTCCTGCTGGACTCCCAGGACGAAGTGCAGACCGCTGAGCCCGCCCCCCGCGCGGGGCGGCAGAGGGCGGCGCGCAAGGCGGCCGCCGCCGGCCGGCCGGAACCTGACCCGCCCGCCCGCAAGGGGCGGTCGAAGGCAGGGGGCGAGTCGACGGCTCGCTTCGACATGTGGGGGCTGCCGGTGCCCGAGCACAAGGTCCGCGGCCGGCAGGCTGTCGATCCCACGGTGACCAACCCGTTCTCGCTGAACCGGCCCGTTGCAGAAGTCGGCGCAGGGGGGCGCGGCGAGGTGCGGCAGCCGTCCAGGCTGGTCCGGCGGTCGCGGCGCCGTGCGACGGCCCGCAGCCAGGAGGAGGATTCGTGATCCAGGCCCCCGGGTATGCCGTCCCGCCCGGGGGCCTTCGCATGAGTGTGTGACCCAGGGCGGGCCAGGGCGCGCCAGGAGCGCCGAGCCGCCCTGCCCTGTTACGAGCAACGCAGGAGAACTGGCAGAGGCGGGAAATCGCCCGGCGCACCGCTGACCGCGACGGGCCTGGGAACTGGTGTGAGTAAAGTTTTCGTGGGTAGGCCACAACATTTCTGCTGAAAAAAGCAG
>NZ_JBFNEH010000088.1:0-7514 GCF_040797425.1 Symbiobacterium sp.
CCTACACAAGCGCACGATGCTCAGCACATGTTGACAAATAATCCGGGCAACAACACGTGTGGCTGCGCACGCACGTCCTGCTGACCCTTCTGTTTTTCGGCTTTTTCATCGCCTTCGTAATTGGCATCGCCTTCACCAGGCTGGACCGCAACATGGCGTCGCTCTTGGAACGCACGCAAACCATCGCCTGGCTGACGGTCGATGGTTCTTTCGCGACCGGCGAGGTCGCGTTGGATGCACTGATGGCCGGAGCGGACGACCTGACCGCCGTGTCCCGGGCCCTGGATCGACAGGTGTTCGCCGACATCTGGTTTGTGACGGACGAAACGGGACAGATCCTCCAGACGAACCTGATCGGAGGTTCTGTCCCGAGGCCTTTTCGAGCCCTTGCAGTGCGGTGCGCCGAAGTCGGTCAGACTATCCGAACGTTTGAAGCGCTGGATCTGAGCGAGCTGGCGGCCTACAGCCCGTGGCTGGCGCATCGTGCCCTGGTCGCGAACGCAGAGCCCGGTGCCGCCTACGGCGCCCTGTTTCAGGTGCTGGCCGTGCCCTACCGCCCCAGTGACGCCGTTCGGGGCGCTGTGGTAGTGGCTCGCCTGCTCAACAATGACACCACCATCGCCGATCAGGTCCAGAGCTTGATCCCTGACTCCTTCTCCACCATCGCCGTGGCGGGGGTTCGCATCGCAGGCAACCTGCGAGTCGCCGGTGGGCCTCTCTCCAACGGCATCGGTCAGCGACAGGATGAGAGGCTGGTTGCCACGGTGACGCGCGGCGAACGGTACATCGGTCGGGTCACACTCTCCGACGGTGTGGTGTACCTGGTGGTCTCCGACCCCATTCGGAACAGCCAGGGCGAAGTGATCGGAGGGCTCAGCACGGGCCATCCCTCCCAAGGTCTCGCGACCCTGAAACGCGACGCCGCCGCGTATACCCTGGCCTCGGCCATCCTGTCGCTGGCCGCAACCGTCATGGCGAGTTTGCGAGTTTCCCGCCGACTCTCACGCCCGATCGTGCAGCTGGCCGACATTGTCCGTCAGCTTTCCGAAGCAGAGAAGGTTAAGCCAGAGCACATCGAAATGCTGAAAGGGCTGCCGGCACCGCGAACCCGCGAAATGGTCGCCCTGCAGAATTACTTCTTGCGGGCGACCATTGCACTGTACCAGAAGAACCAGGAGATCCTCGGTTACGTCAAGCGCATCGAGCGCGACCGCAACAGCCTGCGGCAACTGGCGAACCGCCTCAAGCACTTGAACGAGACCCTGGAGGCCCAGGTCGAGGAAAAAACCCTCGAACTGCGGGTGGCGATGCTCGACTTGATGGAGTCAAACAAGTTGAAGGACAAGCTCCTGGCCAACGTTAGCCACGACCTGCGCACTCCACTCAACGCGATCGTCGGTTTCTCGGTCGCACTCCTGAACGGCCTTTACGGCGAGCTCAGCGAACAACAACGGGTCCGGGTGCAGATTATCCACGAGAGCGCCAGCGATCTACTGCGGCTGATCAACGACTTGCTGGATATATCGGTACTCGCACAGGGTCAGCTTCACCTGGACCTTCAGGAGATAGATGTTCACGACGTGATTCTCGCCGTGGCCGCCATCATCCGGCAGCAGTGCGAGCAGAAGGGCCTTCAGCTATCGTTGGAGCTTGCCCATAGGCAGTTGGTCATCACCGCAGATCCCATCCGCATCAAACAGGTCTTGTACAATCTACTCTCCAACAGTGTGAAGTTCACGCCGACCGGCGGGACCATCACCGTCAGGACCTCCTCAGGGCCGGAGGGGATCAGCATCATGGTCATGGACACCGGCGTCGGCATTGCTGAGGCAGACCTGTATCACGTGTTCGACGAGTTCTACCAGGCAGAGAACGTCGCCACAACAGGACGGGGCGGCGTCGGCCTGGGACTGCCCCTCGCCAAGAGACTGGTCGAGGCCCATGGCGGCCGTGTTGAACTCCAGAGCCGGGTGGGGCAGGGCACGACGGTGACGGTCCACTTGCCATTTCGTGCCGTTGATCCGAGCTCAAAAGGCTAGGGGCGATTGCAAATGGACGGAACTACGGCAACGATCCTGGTCGTCGAGGACGACAAGAACAGCGCCATGCTCATCATGGACCTGCTCACCGCCCACGGCTACAGGGCCGTCAGCGTGGAGAGCGGCAAGGCCGCCGCGGCGATGCTGGCACAGCGCCGGTTCGACCTGGTGATCCTGGACCTACGCCTGCCCGAGCAGACCGGATTCGTGGTGGCGGAAGCCATAAGGCGGAATCCGGCCACGGCGCATGTGCCGATCGTGGTGGCCAGCGCCTACACCGACCGCCAGAACCGCCTGCGCGCTTACCGCTCGGGGATCAACGTGGTCCTCAGCAAACCCATCGATACCACAGAGCTGGTCCTGGTGGTGAAGAACCTTCTGGCCATCAGCCGCGCCCCGGCGACCGACGACCCCGATCTCGAGCCTTAGCCGGTGGGGCGCACCAGCCCATGGCCTTTCCCGCTGCCACAGGCAGCGGTTGGAGCGACGGAATCAGGGGCGTGGCACCGGGGTGGGGCCGGCAGCGTCCGCATTACTCCTGGTCGGGCGAGGCAACGGGTAGCAACAGCGTGAACGTACTCCCCTCCCCCACCCGGCTCTCGCAGGCGACGCGCCCGCCGTGCAGTGCGGCGATGCGGGCCACGATGGCGAGCCCCAGCCCGGCGCCGCCGCTCCGGCGGGAGCGGGAGCCGTCCGTCCGGTGCATCGGGGTGAAGAGGTGCGGCAGCTGTTCAGGCGGAATGCCCTCGCCCGTATCGGCCACGGCGATCTCAAGCCAGTCTCCCGCCCGGCGCCACGACAGCCGGACCTCGCCGCCGGGCGGGGTGTGGCGCAGGGCGTTGGCGAGCAAGTTGCCGATGGCCCGTTCCATCAGGGCGGGATCGAGCCGTGCCGTAAGCGCCGGCCCGTCCGCCCGGAGCGCCACCCCCTTCTCGGCCGCCTGCACGGCGAAGGCGCCCAGAGCCGCCCGGAGGAAGTCGGCCAGGTCCACCTCCTGCCGGTCTACCCGGGTCTCGGGCAGCTCCAGCCGGGCGAACTGGAAGAGGTCCTCCACCAGCCGCTCCACCTCGGCCGTCTTCCGGAGGATCACCTCGGCGTAGTGCGCCGCCTTCTCCGGCTCCCGGGCCAGGCCGTCCCTGAGCCCCTCGGCGAAGGCGCGCACCGAGGAAAGCGGCGTGCGCAGGTCGTGGCCGATGGCGGCGATGAGCTGCCGCCGCTCCTCCTGCAGCGCCGCCTGCCGCTCCAGGGCGGCCTTGAGGCGCTCCTGCATGGCGGCAAACGCCTGCCCCAGCGCGTCCAGCTCCCGCACCTGCGACCGGGGTAGGCGAAAATCCAGGTCCCCCGCCGCCACGGCGGCGGTGGCGGCCTCCAGCTCCTTCAGGGGCCGCAGCATCGCCCGGTCGGTCCAGAGGAGCACCAGCACCAGGAGCACCAGCAGGGTGACCAGGCCCGCCCCCAACCCCACCTTCGTGGCGGCGGAGACGCCGGAGAGCGTCGCCGCCGGCCAGATCCAGAGCCGCAGAACGCCCAGGGGCTCGCCGTCCCGCCGCAGGATCGAGACCCGCTGGCCGGGCTGCACCGTGAACCCGGTGAGCATCAGTTCCCCGTCCACCACCGACGGGCTGGCGTAGCGCACCCGGTCGTCCAGGCTGCGCACCTCCAGGGCGAAGGCCCAACGCTGGTGCAGCCGCTCCAGCTCAGCGGCGAACCCGGGGCCGTCCAGCTCATCCCACCGGTCCGTCACCAGGCGGACGACAGCCTGCTCGGCCGCGGCCACCTCCTCGGCCGCCGGTTCGCTGGCCGACACCCTGGCGACCAGGGTGCCCACCAGCCCCCCGCCCAGGGCCAGCAGCGGCAGGAGGAGCAGCGCCAGGCCGGCCAGGAGCGCCAGGGCCCGCAGGCTGTACGTGCGCCTCATCGCGGCTCCCCCTCGAACCGGTACCCGATCCCCCGCACCGTCTGGATGAACCGGGGTGCGGCGGGGTCGGGTTCAACTTTCTCCCGGATGCGGTTGATGTGCACCGTCACCGTGCGGGGGTCGCCGAAGTCGCCCCACACCCGGTCGTAGAGCTGTTCCCGGCTGAAGACCTGCCCGGGGTGGCGGGCCAGGAAGAGGAGCAGCTCCAGTTCCTTCGCCGTCATGGGCACCTCCCGGCCGTCCCGCCAGACCCGGTAGCCCCGGGGGTCGATGCGTAAGGAGCCGAAGTCCAGGATGCCAGACTCCGCCCCGGGCCTGCGCCGGTACCGGCGGAGCAGCGCCTTCACCCGGGCCACCACCTCCGGCGGGCTGAAGGGCTTGGTCACGTAGTCGTCGCCGCCCAGGCCGAGGCCGCGGATCTTGTCGGCGTCCTCTCCCCTGGCGCTCAGGAAGAGGATCGGCACGTCGCTCACCGCCCGGATCTTCCGGCAGACCTCGAATCCGCTCATGCCAGGCAGCATCACGTCCAGCACCACGCAGTCGAAGGCGCCGCCCTGGACCCGGGCCACCGCCTCCTCCCCGGTCTCCACGCCGACCACGCCGAAGCCCTCGGCCTCGAAGTAGTCGGTGAGGATCTCGATCAGCTCCGGTTCGTCGTCGGCCACAAGGATCTGCGGCTGGCGCACGGGACACCCCTCCCTTTTTCGTACTGTTTATCTTCCGTTGATCTGCGCCCGCCCGGGATTTGCCCCGGTCCTGGCAACGTAGAAGGCGGAGGTGGTCAGCATGGAAGTCATCGTCGCACAGGGGCTTCGCCGCCGCTTCGGGCGGGTGGAGGCCGTGCGGGGGATCGACCTCACCGTCTGCAGGGGCGAGTGCCTGGGGCTGCTCGGCCACAACGGCGCCGGCAAGAGCACCACGATCCGCCTCCTCCTGGGGCTGATCCCGCCCACGGCGGGACGGGCGCTGCTCTTCGGACTGCCGGCGGGGCACCCGTCAGTGCGGGGCCGGGTGGGCTATTCGCCGGAGTCGCCCCACTTCTACCCTTTCCTCACCGCCCGGGAGACCTTGGACTTTTACCGGAAGCTGAGCGGCCTCCGTCCGGGCCAGACGGACCTGGACGGCATCCTGGCGCTGGTGGGCCTTTCTGACGCGGCCCGGCAGCAGGTGGGCGGCTTCAGCAAGGGGATGGTCCAGCGACTGGCGGTGGCCACGGCCCTGGTGGGGGACCCGGGGGTGCTCTTCCTGGACGAGCCGAGCTCGGGCCTGGACCCGGCCGGGCGGGTGGCGATGCGGGCCCTGATCCGCCGGCTCAAGCAGTCGGGCAAGACGATCTTCCTCAACACGCACATCGTAAGCGATGTCGCACAGGTGGCCGACCGGGTGGCTTTCATGAAGGCGGGGAAGGTGGTCGCCTTGGAGCCCCCGGTGGGCGACCTGGAGGCACGGTTCCTGGAGTGGATGGGAGGGGGTACGGCCGATGGCCTTGGTGCTTAACGTGGTGCGGGAGGGACTGCGGAACCGGTCGCTCTACGTCCTCACCGGCGTCGGGCTCCTCCTCATGTTCCTGCTGCTGGTGACCTCCGGCGGCACGGTGCGGGACGCCGCCGGCAACGACCTGCTGGCCGATGCCGCCGGCGCCATGCGGGTGGGCTTTGCTCTGGCGGGCTTTCTCGGAGCGCTGGTGGCGGTGGTGCTGAGCATGAACACCATCCCCCGGGAGTGCGATCGGGGAACCATGGAGCTCTTATTGGTGCGCCCGCTTGCCCGGTGGCGGATCGGCGCCGGGTTCTTTGCAGGCAATATTCTCAGCGCGTGGCTGTTCCTCCTGGCACTGGTGGTACCGCTCTTCCCGGCCCTCACCCTGCGGGGCGGCGCGGCGCAGGTGCCCGACCTGCTGCTCACTCTACCGGGGATCTTCCTGAACGTGGCTCTGGTTTCCGCCGTCACGACGCTGGTCTCGGTCTGGCTGCCCGGTCCGGCGGCAGGCCTGGTCGGTCTGCTGGCCTACGGCCTCGGCGCCTTCGGGCCGGAGCTGGCGGCGCTGGTTGCCCTGACCGACGCCTGGTGGACGCCCGTGGCCCGGGCGGGGCTCTGGCTGGTGCCGCCCACGGGGGAAGTGGCGGCCTCGGTGCTGCAGCGCTTCGCCCACGGAGGAGTGGGGGACCCCCGGCCGGTCCTCGCCGGCCTCCTCTACCTGTGGGCGACCGCAGGCCTGACGGCGGCCTCCTTCGGGTGGCGGGAGGTGTCGCGCCGGGCGGCGCTGCTCTTCCTGGGCGCCGGGCTCGTGCTCACCGCCGCCCTCCTGGCGGCGCCAGATCCCGCCGACTGGACGGACGAGGACACCGCCCTGCTGCAGGCGGCCCTCCGCCTGGGCGAGCAGGTGGCAGACCTCTTCCCCGGCTGGGCGCCGCAGGAGACGCCGGTTCTGCTGACCAAGGGCCGGGTGAACTACCTGGTCAACTTCCCCTCCGAGCTCGAAGCCCCGCCCGGCCGGCCGGTGGGGGCCGGCACGCTCCGGGTAGTCCGACTGGACCGTCCGGAGGTGCCGGTAGTGGCCAACGGCGTGGTGAAGGTGAGCGGCCGGGCCGTGGCACTGGTGGCCGGTCGCGCGCAGCTGGAGGGCGCGGTGGGCAGGCTGGAGGCGGGCCTCACGCTGGCCGACGGCGGCGAGGCCGAACTGCTGAAGGGGATGCTGCGGGCGGGCGCGGGGCAGTCGCTCACGGACGAGGCCTACGTGGGTGCCGTGGTGCACGAGCTGTTCCACGTCCACCAGATTCCGGCGCTGGAACAGTGGACCGCGGACTGGGACGGGGCCTACGCACAGGAGCGGCTGTGGGGCGAGGTCTACCAGGACGCGGAGAACAACCGCCTGCAGAACCTGGAGGCGGCGTACTTGCTCGAGGCCCTCCAGGCCCCCGACGACGGGGCGGCGCGAGACGCCGCCGCCCGGTTCCTGGCGGTGCGCGCCGAGCGGGCCGGGTACTGGCAGACCCGTCTGGGCCCGGTCGTCGCCGACCCGCTGCTGGAGTTGGAGCGGCTGTACGAGTGGCTGGAGGGGCTAGCCCGGTACGTGCAGGCGCACGTGGAGCCGGGCGGGGTCGAGGCGTTGATGGACGAGCTGACAGAGCCGGTGGAGGCAGGCATCGCTCGTGACCGGGTCTACCGGCTCGGGGCCGCCCAGGCGCTGGTGCTGGACCGGCTTAGCCCGGGGTGGCGGGTGGAGGCGATGAAAGGGGTGAGTTTGGAGGATTTGCTGCGGGAGGCGGTGGGATAGTGGAACAGAAACGGCGGCCCGGACCACCGGGCCGCCGCGTTCGAGGATTCCCCCACGTGCGTGGGGACTGACACACCCTCCGGCTCCAATAAGCACCGGACATCGGGTTCACCCCCACACCCGTGGGGACGACCTGATGAGATACTACCATACTTGGCGCTGACGCGGTTCACTCCGAAGCGCGTGGGGACGACACGCTGAGGGCCACTACTAGCCCGGAGACGCTCGGTTCACCCCCACGCGCGTGGGGACGACGCCAGCACAGCCGCCGCCGAAAAAT
>NZ_JBFNEH010000089.1:0-7491 GCF_040797425.1 Symbiobacterium sp.
CTCTGCACTGTTTAGTTTTCAAGGTTCGAGATCCGCTGCCGTCAGGCGACAGCTTTTATATTTTAGCAGGTTCGCCGTTGGCCGTCAACCGACCAATTGATGGGACTTTCGGCGTTCCCGCCCGGCAACTGATGAGTTTATCACCGCTCACCGATCCCGTCAACCACCCAGTTGCTGCCTCCTGCGCAACCTGACCGCCGCTGGCATCCAGCTGCCAGCTCGCATCGAGGCGGCTTGAGCATAGTAGCACAGCCGGTGCGGTGGGTGCAAGCCTCCGGGCGCGTACTGCAATTGCCACATCAGCGCCGCCCCAACCGGGGATCCAGCGCGTCGCGCAGGCCCTCGCCCACCAGGTTGACGGCCAGGATGGCGCTGAAGATCATCAGCCCGGGCGGCAGCCAGATCCACGGCTGCAGGAGGAGGACCTTCAGCGAGAGCGCCGCGGAGAGCATGTTGCCCCAGGAGGGCGTGGGCTGCTGTACGCCAAAGCCCAGGAAGGAGAGGCCGGCCTCGCTGAGAATCGCCGTGCCGACGCCCAGGGCCGCGGCCACCACGACGGGCGCCACGGCGTTGGGAAGGATGTGCCGGAAGATGATGCGCGCATCGGAGGCGCCGCTGGCCCGCGCTGCCGCCACAAACTCCCGGCTGCGCAGCGTGAGGAACTCCCCCCGCACCAGCCGGCAGATGCCGGTCCAGCCCAGGAGGCCGATCACCAGCATGGTATTGTAGACGGACGGCCGCAAGGCAGCCGCCATGGTCAGGGCCAGCGGGAAGAAGGGAATCACCATCACCACGTCGGTGATGCGCATGATCACGCTGTCCACCACGCCGCCGTAGTAGCCCGCCACGGCGCCCAGCACCACGCCGATGGTGACGTAGATGGCGACGGCCACCAGCCCCACGGTAAGCGAGATCCGCCCGCCATAGAGAAGGCGTGTGTACACGTCCCGGCCCAGCTCGTCCGTGCCCAGCCAGTGTGTGCGGGAAGGCGGCTGCTCGGCGGCCCGTACGTCCGGCAGGTCGCGGTCGTGCCACGTGAGGTACGGCGCCAGCACCGCCGAGAGCGCCAGGATGATCAGGATATAAAGTCCGAGCATGGCCCGCCGGTTGGCGCGGAAGCGGCGCCACGCCATCTGCCATGGCGCGGTCTGCGGCTCCAGGACCGCCCGGCTGAACCGACCGGACGGCGTGCGCTTCCCCGGGCTGCCGCCGGCGGCACCGGCCAACCGCTCTGCGGGGCCGCCGCCCCGGACGACCTCACCCCGCCGTCCCGCAGACCGTTCTGGCGACGCCGCAGGGCCCGCGGCCCGGTCGGGTTGGCGGGACTCCCTGGCTCCCATGGTCATCCGCTCGCACCCCCTGGTGCATGGTCACCGCGCAGTATGCGAAGCCCATCCGGTCCCGGCCCGCCCGGGTCGCCCCAGTGTGTTCCTCCATGCGCCGATCCACGGCCTACTCAAATCGCACCCGCGGATCGACTACGGCGTAACCGATATCGGCCAGGAGGCTCCCCACCAGCGTGAGGACGGCGAACATCACATTCAGGGCCATGAGCACCGGGTAGTCCCGCTCCAGCAGCGCCGTGTAGGTAAGCCGGCCGATGCCCGGCCACTGGAAGATCGATTCGGTGATGATGGCGCCTCCCACCAGTGCGGGCAGGTTGAGGCCCAGCAGCGTCACCACCGGGATCAGGGCGTTGCGCAGGGCGTGCTTGTAGATCACCACACGCTCCGGCAGCCCCTTGGCCCGGGCAGTGCGCAGGTAGTCCTGCTGCAGCACCTCCAGCATCGCGGAGCGCACGTGGCTCATGAGCCCGGCGATGCCGGTGACGCCCAGCGCGGTGGCCGGGAGGATCAGATGACGGGCGGCATCCAGGAAGAGCGCCGTGCCCGCAAGCGGAGTCCCCGGGGTGGTGAAGCCGGCCGAGGGCAGGATCTGCAGGCCGCCCAAAGAGAACCAGCGCAGCAGGAGCAGGCCCAAGAAGAACGCGGGAATGGCCAGGGCCCCGAGCGAGACGATGGTGACCAGCGTGTCGACCCAGGTGCCGCGGCGGACGGCGGCCAGGATGCCGAACGGGATGCCTGCCAGCAGCACGATCGATTCCGAGGCCGCACCCAGCGCCAGGGTCGGCCCCAGCCGGTCGCCGATGAGCTCCGCGACCGGGACCCGGAACCGGATGGACGTGCCCAGGTCACCTCGAAGGGCCCCGCTCAGCCAGCGCCAGTACCGGACGGGCAGCGGGCAGTCCAGGCAGTGGCGCAGGCGCAGTTCCTCCACCTTGGCCGGATCGGCGCGGGAGTCGATCAGGCCGCTGTACGGGTCCCCCGGCGCGAGGTGGATCACCAGGAAGATCAACACCGAAGCCAGGAGCAAGGTCGGCAAGAGCTGGAGCAGCCGCCGCACGATGAAGCCCGCCACTGCCCGTCCCCCCGTTACCGGCGCTCCGGTGCAATCCAGAGCTCCCAGATGTTCCAGAGGCTCCCCCGGGCGTCCGGCCGCAGGCCCCGCACCCGGTCGAGCCGCACCGCCTCGATCTGATCCTGGCTGTAGAGGAAGATGACCGGCAGCTCCTCCGCCACCAGGCGCGCCCACTCCCGGTAGAGGGGCCGCCGCTTGGCGGGGTCCAGCAGCCGGGCGCCCGCCCGCAGGAGTGCGGCGCTCCGGTCGCTTCGCCAGCCCGTGGCCCGACCCCAGCGGCTCTCGGGATCGAAGACCGGACCCGGATCGGGGTCGAGGCCGACCCCCCAGCCCAGTAGCCACGCGTCCGGCTGGCGCCCGCCGAAGACCATCTCGGCCAGGGTCGCGAACTCCACCATCTGGAGGTCGACGCGGATCCCCACCGCCTTCAGGTCGGCCTGGATCAGCGGTGCCGTCGCCGTTCGGACGGCGTTGCCGGACGGATACACCAGCGTGAACCGGAAGGTGCGGCCGTCCTTCACCAGGTAACCCTCCGCGTCCCGTCCGGTCCAGCCCGCCTCGGCCAGGAGCCGGGCAGCGGCGGCGAGGTCACGCCGGCGGGTCGGAATCGCTTCCGGGTCGTGGTACGGGTGTCCCCGGGGGAAGTGGCTCTCCAGCAGGCTGCCGTAGCCCTTGAGCAGGTGGCGGACGATCCCTTCCCGGTCAATCGACAGGAGGATCGCCTGCCGCACCCGCCGGTCGGCGAACAGCGGGTTCCGGTGGTTCAGCCCGAGGTACTGGTAGCCCAGATCTGGCCGGGTGAAGAGGCCGATGTTGGGGTTGCCCTGCACCAGCACCACGTCGCCGGGTTTCAGGGGCACGTAGTCCAGCTCGCCGGCCAGGAGCTGACCGATGGCCACGTCCTGGTTGGCAATGCGGTAGATGATGCGCTCGATGTACGGCCGGCCCCGGTGGTACGCTTCGTGCCGCACCAGCTCCACGTACTGGTCGGGCACGTACCGTACGAACCGGTAGGGCCCCGTCCCCACCGGGCGGCGGGTGTCCGGGTGCTGCCCCATCTCGCCCACGGGGAAGCCCGCGAAGCGATGGGCCGGCAGCAGCGGGATGGCGAGGTTCTGCAGCAGCGGCGCGTGGGGCTCGTCGACGGCGAAGACGACGGTATGGTCGTCCACCGCCCGTATGGCCTGCCGGCCGTCGCCATCCAGCCAGGCCTGCCAGGCGGCGTGCTTCTGCGCGGCGGCCTCACGGGCGCTGATGCGCCCCCCGGCCTGTGCGCGGTCCAGCGCCGCGCGCTGCTCCAGCATCGCCCCGACGCCCCGCAGTGCTGCGTAGTCGCCCGTCAGCACGCCCGGATAGTCGGGGTGCAGGATCGCCTGAAAGGTGAAGACGACGTCCCGCGCGGTGAAGGGGTGGCCGTCGTGCCAGGTCACATCCTTCCGGAGGCGGAAGGTGACCTCCCGCTGATCGGGCGACACCGAGTACGACTCGCACAGGTCGCAGATCAGTTCCAGCCGCTCGTCCCGGGTGAGCAGACCGGCAAAGACGAGCCCGACGATGTTGGCATCGTAGCCGTCTTCCATGAGGATCGGGTTGAAGACCCCCCGGGGCGCCGAGAACATGGAGAGATACAGGGTGCCGCCGTCGACCGGTTCGTCCTGGCGCTCAGCGCCGCCCGGGGCTTCGGCCCGCGTGCGGGCGTGCCCGGACGCCCCGGGCGTGCCCTGTGCGGCGGCCTCACCGGGCAGGGGCGCTGAAAGAGTGGCCAGGACGCATCCGAACTGCAGGGCGGCCACGGCGATGATCCCGACGATGCGCTTCCAGCTTGGCATGGGCAACCTCCGGCACCGCACGCCGGGGACAGCCCCACGTAAAACAGATGCGCGGTAAGGCGCGATTATGTCTGGGAGAGCGACCGGCGTGCGGTATTGGCGGGCGCCTGCGCACCCGGCGAAGCCTAGTATGCCCGCGCAGCCCCATGCGCGGAGCACGGGCGGCCTGGTCGGCCGCCCGTGCCATCACCGCCGTGGCAACTTGCCCTTACCTGAGATGGTTTCGTCTGAATATCCTCCCCGCCTACTTCGCCGGCGTGATCAGGTTGGCGAAGATGCGGAAGGCGCCGGGCACCCGCTGATCCAGCTGGTAGTAGAGGATCAGGCTCGTGTAGATGTAGCGGCCCTTGCCGTACTCGGCGACCAGCAGGCTCCCGTTCAGCGGTTCTTCGCCCGGGTCGTTCATCGAGAGCAGCGGCGTGAACTCAGGCGCCCACTCCGACGGGAAGTAGAGGCCGCGGTCTTTCACCCAGCCCTCCCAGTCGGATGCCTCGATCTTGTTGGGCGTGTTCAGCAGCGGGTGATCGGGCTCCAGCACACGCACCTCGGCCGCCTCGTCGGTCACGCGCCAGTTGAAGGACGGGCTGCCGATCCGGAGGTAATACGGCGCCGAGGTCTCGGGGTTCCAGTTGTCGCCGGGCTGGTGATACTGCACCACCAGGTTGCCGCCGTTCCGCACGTACTCCATCAGCCGGTTGTTGGCGGCGATCAGGTCCGGACGGGTCAGGTAGGCGCGGATGCCCAGCACGATCGTGTCGTAGACCGACAGGTCGCCGAACGCGAGGGTGTCGGCATCCAGCAGTTCGACATTCACGCCCATCAGCCGCAGCGCCGCCGGAACGTTGTCCGCGCCGCCGGAGACGTAGCCGACCGGGAGGTTCTCGTCCACCTTCACGGAGAAGGCCTGCACGTCGACCACGGCGGGTTTCACGATGTAGGTCCGGCCGATGTGCTCATACTCGATGACCTGCACGGAGCGGTCGGAGACCGACTGGCCCCGGGCCTGGAAGCCGATCTGGTACCGGCCGGCCGCCAGGTCCGCCGGTGCGGTGACGACGAAGGACGCCGCCTGGACCTCGCCCTTCCGGCTGAACGTGAGGTTCCGGAACGTCGGCGTGGTCTGCCAGCCCTCCGGGAGGACCGGGAAGATGTTGGTGGACGTCGCACCGGCCTCGTTGTTCGTCACCACGACGTTGATCGTGATGGGGCCCGGACGCTCCAGGTTGAAGACGACGCCCTCGGGGTCGGTGCGCAGCGAAACGTCGGGCAGCACGGCCACGAACCGCTCGGGCGCCACCGTCACCGCGGCCTCCACGCCGTCCACGGTGAACCGGACCACGCCCGTGATGTCGTGCGGGTCATACGGGTCGAAGTACTCGGCGCTCTCAGGCACCGTCACCGCAAAGCGGGCGGTCGCGGTCTGGTTGTAGCTGAGGTGTACACCGGCCGCCTCGGTCACCGGCCGCACGCGCCAGCCCCTGGGCACCTCCAGCGAGAGCCGCACGTTCTCCACCGGGACCTTGCCGCCCTGGTAGGCCGTCAGCGTCAAGGTGGCGGTGCCGCCCCGGGTGAGCTCGTACTCGTCCGCCTGCAGCCGGGTGACCAGCAGCAGCGACTGCGCCAAGGCCCGCTGGATCTGCTTCTCCTTCATCGCCAGCCGGTAGTCGATGTCATAGCCAAGTTCGTCCTCCAGGCCGATCCGGGAGACCACCAGCTCCCGGGCCGCCCGCACGCTCACCAGCGCATCCCGCAGGGCCCGGGCCACGGCGGCGTTGTCCGGATAGGCGTCCAGCGCCGCGTCGATGTGCGCCTGGAGCTCCTGCAGCGCCGAGGCCACGGACCGGTCGCTCACGAGGCCGGCCAGGTCACCCACGGTCTGGGGCAGCCCGTCGAACATCGAGCTCTCCTGGGACTTCACGGGGACCGCGCTGGCCGCCAGGTGGTACACCTCGCTCCGCGGACCCTCCGGCACGATCTCCCCCATGCCCTGGCTCTTGTGGTAGAAGCGCGACTCCTCGCCCAGCTGCACGTACGACGCACCCAGGACGGGGTCGTACTCGCCCACCGGGATGCTGACGTTGGCCGTCAGCTGCTGGCCCTGGCCGTAGATCGACCCGCCGCCGCCCGAGGCGGGCAGGTACACCTTCTTGATCTGCCACGGCCGCAGCCCTTCGGCCAGGTGCTCAGGGAACACTTCCGGGTCGGCGGCCTTCTCGAAGGCTTCCAGGGTCAGAATGGTGATGGCCCGGTGGTGCCCGTGCTGGCCGTAGGTGTTCTGGAAGGAGGGCAGCACCACGTCAGGACGGGTCTCCCGGATGATCCGGATGAGCCGCTCCAGCGTGCGCTCGTAGCCCCACTTCTCCAGGGTCTCCTCCGGGTTCTTCGAGAAGCCGAAGTCCCAGATAGGATCGCCCAGTTCCTGCGCCAGGAAGTAGAGCTCAACGTCCGACGCCTCCGCGGCCTCCTGCAGCTCGCGCGTGCGCACCACGCCCAGGGCGTGCTCGTACTCGGCGCCGATGGCGTTCTGGCCACCCTCGCCGCGGTTGGCGATCACGCTGATGGTGCGGGCGCCGACCTTGCGCGACATGTAGGCGAGGACGGCGCTCCGCTCGTCATCGGGGTGGGCGCCGGTGTTCATGAAGGTGTTCACGGACTCGAGCGGGACCAGTGCGTTCCACAGCGCCACCGTCGCCCGCTCGGCGGCGGAGGCCTGCTGCGGCTGAACCGTCAGGGCAGCCCCCACGAGCAGGACCCACGACAACACGACGGCGATCAGGCGCTTCCCCAGTGCTCCCAGCCTGCCGACTGACATCTTGGGTTCTCCTCCTTACCCGTGATGTGCGCGTCCCAAACCACTCGACTCACTACCCAGTCCTGGAACGATCGGTCCGGGAAACCGGTCTCGGGTTGAAACATCCTGTCGGCAGCCCCCGGCATCCCCCTCCTCGTCGCACCGCCCAGGAGCCCGGGCTGGCGTTGCCACGGCCCGGCCGCAGGAAACCGTCCCGCCCGCCCACCGGGAGGGGTTGTCCCGGCTGCCACGGGCATGATCGCGACCGTGCCGGCGCCGCGCCCCGGCGCGGAGAGAAACGAAGTGCACCCGCTCGTCGATCCGAATTGTCTTGCGACCGTTCGGCGAGTGGGTGCACGCTCGTTGCGTTGTCGAGGCTGGCGTTCGTCGCGTCGTACGGTTCCGGAATGTCCCCCGGTGCGGGGGGGGCGGGGGCCCCCCCCCCCCCCCCCA
>NZ_JBFNEH010000090.1:0-7357 GCF_040797425.1 Symbiobacterium sp.
ACCTACAACCTGCCGATTAAGAGTCGGATGCTCTACCAATTGAGCTAGCGGTCCGTGACGGGATCTGGAGCGGGCGATGGGAATCGAACCCACGCTTTCAGCTTGGGAAGCTGACGTTCTACCATTGAACTACGCCCGCATCTGGCTCCGGCAGTAGGATTCGAACCTACAACCCTCCGGTTAACAGCCGGATGCTCTACCGTTGAGCTATGCCGGAATGTCTTCGTGGCCGGCCGGCGAGGATTAATGATACCGTAAACCCGGCCACAACGCAAGGCCCTCTGTGAAAGAACCACTTGAGCATAAACTTGCAGTGATCAGCCATCGCCGGGCGCCATCCGGAGTGTGTCCCCCTATGAGGAACGGCAGCTGCCCGCACCAGACGTGCCGGCAGCTGCCGCTTGAGCGCCGAAGCGCTGGTGCCAGGCTTGCCTCAGCTCTGCTGCAGGGGCCTCACCCTTACCGCACACGGGCCGCGGTCGTTCCGGCCAAGCTCGTACGTTACGGCCTGGCCAACGCACAGGTCGTTGAAGTCCACGCCTACCACTTCTGTCCGGTAGAAGAACAGGTTCTCTCCACCTTCATCCGGGGTGATGAACCCGTACGCGTCCTTCAAGTTGTGGATCTTCCCGGTTCGAGCCGCGCTGCTGTAGTCCGGCGCCGCAACCGCCTCCTGAGGCTCAGCCGGGACCACCGCAGGCCGGCTGTCGCCCGGCGGAAGGAAGAGCGCGTTAATCTTCGGGTCGGTCCGCAGCGAGCGATCGTCGATGATCTGGTGCATCATCAACGGATAGGTCGCCTCATCGATCAGGCTCTGCGACGCGCGCGTCTCGCGCTCGTGCCCGTTCTGGTCGACGTACTGGAAATCCCAGGCGAGAAGCATCACGCGGGTCCCCATGGTGTTCAGTTTCCGGACCAGCGGGACGAAATCCCCGTCGCCCGCGATGAGCACCACCACGTCGAACCGCTTGTAGATCGCAAGCTCAAACGCCTCAAGGGCGAGCCACACATCGATCCCCTTTTCGCCGCCCGGTGCAAGCGGCAGGAAGTGCGTCACCACGCCCTCCTTGATCAGCACGTCCTCGAAGACGCGCTCGTTCACCAGGCGCTGGGGCTCCATCTCCTGGGCACGCTGGCGACCCCGGAAGTAGTGGGCGTCTACGATGTGGCAGTACTTGACGTCGCACCCCTCACTGGCCGCCACCCTGTCCCGGATGAAATCGTGCAGCCCGCTCAGGCTGATGCGGGCACGGCGCGGGTGGTGATAGGCGTAGTAGTTGCTTACGTGACTGAAATAGTTGCCGTCGTAGAAGACACCAATACGGGTCAATCTGCTGTCGCCCATACTGCGAACACACTCCCGATTTGCTGAGATGATTGCCTGGAGAGGGAGTCGTTCCCATCCACGGATGTTATGTAAATTGTAGTGGTATTATAGAAACTTGTCAAGTGATGAGATGACACGCCACCCACCGCCCACTCGCCCGCTCCTCCAGAACCGGGCGCACCGTGCGGCAGACCTCCCCCACCACCGCCGGGCAGCGGGGGTGGAACGGGCAGCCGGGCGGCGGGTCCAGCGGGCTGGGCGGGGCGCCCTGCAGGATGATGCGCTCCCGTTGCCCCTGCCCCGGCGCGGCTGAGAGCAGGGCGCGGGTGTAGGGGTGCAGCGGCTCCCGGAAGAGCGGCTCCGTGGGGCCGATCTCGACGATCTGCCCGAGGTACATCACCGCCACGCGGGTGCTCAGGTGGCGCACCACGCTCAGGTCGTGGGAGATGAAGAGATAGGTCAGGCGCAGCTCCTGCTGCAGGTCCTCCATCAGGTTGATGATCTGCGCCTGCACCGACACGTCGAGGGCCGAGACCGGCTCGTCCGCCACCACCAGGCGGGGATGCATTGCCAGAGCCCGGGCGATGCCGATGCGCTGCCGCTGGCCGCCGCTGAACTGGTGCGGGTACCGGTCCAGGTGGCGGGCAGAAAGCCCCACCCGCTCCATCAGCGCGGCGGCCTCCGCCGGCCGCTCCCGCCGCGGGACGCCCCGCAGGGCGAGCGGCACGTAGAGGATCTGCCGCACCGTCTTGCGCGGGTTCAGCGAGGCGTAGGGGTTCTGGAAGACGATCTGGGCCTGCTGCCGGAAGCGGCGGAGACCGGCGGCGTCGAGCTGGAACACGTCCTGGCCGGCGAAGCGCACCTGGCCCCGGGTGGGCTCGTACAGCCGGAGGATCGTCCGGCCCAGGGTCGACTTGCCGGAACCGCTCTCGCCGACCAGCCCCAGGGTCTCGCCCTCGTTCAGCGTGAAGGAGACGCCGTTCACCGCCTTCAGGACGGGGCTTCCCTGGCGGGTGATGGCGCGGGCCAGGAAGCTGCGGGGCAGCACGAAGTGCTTGTGCAGGTCCACCACTTCCAGCAGGACTGGTCCGGACTCGCGGGCGGAGGACCCGGCGTCCGGGAGGCCACCGGCGTCCCGGACGTCCCGGGTCTCGCGCACGATGTCAACGGTCCCGGCGCCCCGCGCGCTGCGAAGATCGCGGGGATCCCGCACGCCCGGGCCGTCCCGGCTGACCGCGCCGGCGCTCATCCCGCCATCACCTCCTCCGCCTTCACGCAGCTGACCTCCCGCCCGTCCGAGAGCAGGCGGAGGGGAACCGGCTGTGCGCGGCACTCGTCCGATGCGAACCGGCAGCGGTCGGCGAAAGCGCAGCCGATGGGAAGGTGCGTCAGGTCGGGCAGCGTGCCGGGAATGGGCTCCAGCCGGCCCCGGCGGCCGCCCCACACCGGCAGGCAGCCCACCAGGCCCTGCGTGTAGGGGTGGCTCGGCTCGGCCAGCACCTGTGCCGCCGGGCCCGACTCGACGATGCGGCCGGCGTACATCACGGCGATGCGGTCGCAGAACTCCGCCGCCAGCCCGATGTCGTGGCTGACCAGCAGGATGGCCGTTCTGCGCTCCCGGTTGATCTCCCGGAGCAGGTCCAGGATCTGGGCCTGGATGGTCACGTCCAGCGCGGTGGTCGGCTCGTCGGCCAGCAGCAGGCGGGGGTTGCACGCCAGCGCCGAGGCGATCAGCACCCGCTGGAGCATCCCGCCGCTGAACTCGTGGGGGTAGGCGCGGTAGCGCTGGGCGGCATTCGCGATGCCCACCGCCTCCAAGAGCTGCAGCACCCGCTCCCGCTCCTCGGCACGGGACTTGCAGTACCGGTGGACCCGCAGGCTCTCCCGCACCTGCTCCCCGATGGGCATGGACGGGTTGAGGGCCGTCATGGGGTCCTGGAAGATCATGCCGATCTCATACCCCCGCACGTTCCGGTAGGCCCGGGGCGAAAGGCAGGTGAGCTCCCGCCCTTTCAGCCGGACCGACGAGCCGGGCAGGATGCGCCCCGGCTTCGGAATCAGCCCCATTACGGCCAGGAGCACCGTGGACTTGCCCGAGCCGGACTCGCCGATCAGGCCCACCACCTCGCCGGCGTGCACCGTGAGGCTGACGCCGTCCACCGCGCGCAGCCGCCCCCGGGGGGTCGGAAACTCCACCGATAGGTTCTCAATCGCCAGCAGCGGCTCCACTGTGCGTCCCTCCCCTCACCACCGCCGCATGCGGGGATCCAGCACGTCACGCAAACCCTCGCCGAACAGGTTGATGGCCAGCACCAGGCCCACGATGGCCAGGCCAGGCATCGTGGCCACCCACCAGGCGTTCAGCATCTGGTCGCGTCCGGCGCTCACCATGGAGCCCCAGGCCGGGATGGAGGGCGGAATTCCCAGGCCGAGGAAGGAGAGCGAGGCCTCCATGATGATCATGTAGCCCATGCGGAGCGTGCCGAGCACCAGCAGGGAATGGATGATGTTGGGCAGGACCTCCCCGGCGATGATCGCCACCGGACCCCGCCCCAGGGCCCGGGCCGCCTCCACGTATTCCTTGGTCCCCTCTGCCATCATCTCGCCGCGGGCGAGTCGGAAGAACTCGACCCAGGCCTTGAAGCAGAGGGCGATGATGAGGTTGCCGAAGCCCGGCCCGATGATGGCCATGGCGAAGATCGTGAAGAGCAGGTAGGGGAAGCCCATCAGCAGGTCAGCGATGCGCGAGAGGATGCGGTCCACCCACCCGCGCCAGTAGCCGGCGATGCAGCCCAGCACGGTGCCCACCGCCAGCGAGATGGCCACGGAGATCAGCCCCACCAGAAGCGATACCCGCGCGCCGTACAGGATCCGCGAGAAGATGTCCTGACCCAGCTGGTCCGTGCCCAGGAGGTGCGCCCTCGAACCGCCCTCCACGAAGGCCGGCGGCATCAGGCGGTCCGTCAGCACCATCTCCCGGGGTCCGTACGGTGCGATCTGCGGGGCGAAGACCGCAGCCAGAACATAGAGCAGGATGACGACCAGGCCAACCACGGCGCTCGGGTTGGCGAGCAGGCGACGCCAGAATGCCATTCCCCACCTCCTGCTACAGCTCCAACTTCGGGTTCAGGTACGTGTAGAGAATGTCAACCAGCAGGTTGCCCAGCAGGAACGTCAGCGCGTAGAGCATCACCGCACCCTGTACCAGTGCGTAGTCGCGTGCGAAGATCGCACCCACCACCACTCGGCCGAGCCCCGGCCAGCCGAAGACGGTCTCCACGATCATGTTGCCGCCCAGGAGCACCCCGAGCTGCAGGCCGGCGACCGTCACCGTGGGGATCAGGGCGTTGCGGAGCCCGTGGCGGAGCACCACCTGCCACTCGGGCACGCCCCGGGCCCGGGCAGCGGTCACGTAGTCCATGTGCAGCGCCTCCAGCATGGAGGAACGGGTCACCCGGGCGATGATCGCCGTCAGCTCCGCCCCCAGGGTGAAGGCCGGGAGGATCAGGTGGCGCAGGGCGTCCTTCAAAAGCACCCAGTCCCGGGTGAGGAGCGCGTCAAGCACGTAGAAGCCCGTCAGGTCGGGCGGCGCCAGGCCCGCAGAGAGGCGGCCCTGGACCGGCGTCCAGCCCAGGTGCACCGAGAAGAGCATGATGGCCATGATGCCCAGCCAGAAGGCGGGCATCGAGATGCCCAGGAACGAGACCCCCATCGCCAACCGGTCAAACCAGGAGTTGCGCTTCACGGCAGACAGGACGCCGATGGGCAGCCCGATCAGCAGGGCCACCAGCAGCGCGGCGAGGGCCAGCTCCACCGTGGCCGGAAAGGCCTCGCCGATCACGTCGACCACGGGGCGCTGCTCCCGGTAGGAGGTGCCCAGGTCGCCCCGGAGCAGCCCCCGCACGAAGATGGAGAGCTGCTCCGGCAGCGGTTTGTCCAGATGAAGCTCGCGGCGCAGCGCGTCGATCTCGGCCTGGGACACGTTGCCGGCCTGGCCCATCATGATCTCAACGGGGTCGCCGGGCAGGAGGCGAACGAAGCAGAAGACCAGGAGCAGCATCAAGAGCGACATCGGCAGGGCCGTCAGCACGCGCTCCAGGATCCGAATCGCCTTCACGCCATCCGCCTCCTAGTCGGTCACGTAGCCGGCCTCCCGCAAGAGCTGTCTGGCCAGATCAGGATCGTACTTCAGCGGCGCCAGGGTCTGGTCATAGCCGAATCCGCTGGGCAACATGGCCGTGGCCACGCGGTGGGCCCGGCCGCTGTAGATCTCCTTCAGGATCGTGTCCCAGTCGATGGCGTGGTTCAGGGCGCGGCGGACCCGCGCATCGGTGAACACGTTGTTGTTGAGCTCGATCATGTAGAGGCGGGTGCCCTGGGTGGTGAGCACCTTCACGTTGGGGTCGGCCTCCAGCGCCGGGATCTGGTCGATCGGCACCTCCTGGATGATATGGACTTCGCCGGCCTTGAGTGCCGCCACCCTGGTGGAGGGCTCGGGAATCATGCGGAAGGTGACCGTCTTGAGCTGGGCCGGCCCCACGGGTGCGAGGGCGTCGGCGCCGCCGTAGTAGTCGTCAAACCGCTCCAGCACGATCTCGCTGCCCAGGTTCCCCCGGACGAACTTGAAGGGGCCGGTGCCCATGGGGTTCTCGGACAGGGCCTGGGAGGAGCCCATCTTCTCCACGTGGGCCTTGGAGACGATCTGCGTGTGCGGCAGGAGCTGGAGCCAGGTGGGGAACGGGTACTCGAGTGTGAACTTGACCTCGTAGTCGCTCAGCTTCTCCACCTGCGCGATCGGCCCTACCAGGCTGAGGCGGGGAGACTGCTGCCCGTCGATGCCGTCGGGCGCCAGGATGCGCTCGAACGTGAAGGCCACGTCGTCGGCTGTCATCTCGGTGCCGTCGTGGAACTTCACGCCCTGCTTCAGCTTGAAGACGTAGGTCACGTCATCGATCTGCTCCCACGACTCGGCCAGTTCGGGCACCACCTGGCCGTCCGGCGTGCGGGTAACCAGGCCGTCGTAGATGTTGCGGATGACCGTCTCGGTCTCCCGGTCGCGGTGGTTGGCCGGATCCAGCGACTGCAGCCGGTCGGTGCGCAGGCCCACCACCAGGGAGTCGGCGCCGGTCCGGCTCACGTCGTGCAGGTTGATGCGGCTGTCCATCGCGGGGGTGAAGCCCACCACGTCGGCGGTGGTGGCCTCCACCACGTCCATGTAGTAGCCGAAGATCCACGGGGCGTCCTCAATCAGGATCTGCTGCACCTGTTCGTACGCCCGCCGCCGCGCCTCGGGGTCGGTGCCGGTCGCCCCCTCGTCCAGCAGGCGGTCCACCTCGGGGTTGGAGTAGAAGGAGTAGTTGCCGCGGTCGCCGGTCTTCAGCTTGGGCAGGGCGAGGTCGTACGGGTCGAAGGTGGAACTGCCCCAGTCCTGCGTGTAGGCCACACGGTTGCCTTGCTTGATCTCCTCAAGGAGCGCGTTCTTCTCCCAGAGGCGCACCTCGGCCTGGATCCCCACCTGGCGGAGGTAGTTGGCCACGGCCTCCGCCTCCGGAACGCGCCCCTGGTAGGCGTCAATGGTGATCGAGAGCCGCTGGCCCCCAGACTGCTGCCCCCCGGGAGCGTTGCTCTCCTGGCCCGAAGAGCAGCCCGTCATCAGCAGCAGCCCCGCCGCCGTGACAGTGGCCAGCACACGAATCGGATCTCCGTGCTTCACCAAACGCATCCCCCTCCTTCTGAGCTGGCGTCCTGATCTGAAGTGGGTCAAAGCTACGGCTCATGGGATGTAGCGCCATCCTACAACTTATACTCGGATCATAAGTTGTAGCATTCGACACGGTATTGTCAATCCCCTCCACGCACTAGGGGAAGAAATGTGAATATGATATCGAGCGGGCTTAAACCTTCTCGTTCTAATCGTCTGGAAACAGATTCCAGCAAGCCCGTAAGAGCGCAGGGGGCGACACTCCAACCTTGGGCTCCCGCCCCCGAAGACCTGGATGCGGCCACCGTAAACCCACCCTGGCGATAACG
>NZ_JBFNEH010000091.1:0-7149 GCF_040797425.1 Symbiobacterium sp.
GCCATGCGGCCGCACCGCAGGTGGGGCTCGGCGTGGCCCCGGCGGCGGCCGGCCGCGCCGCAGCGACTCCGGCCGCCGCACCCGCCCCGGCGGGCTTCGCCGCGGCATCCGCTGCCGCCGCGGCCCCGTCCGCCGCATCTGCGGCGCCTGCGGGCCAGGCGACCGGCGAGGGCATGTCGGTTTGCGCCCCGCTGCCCGGCATGGTCGTCGAGGTGAAGGTGGCCGTGGGCCAGCAGGTGCGGGAGGGCGACGTGGTGGCGGTCCTCGAGGCGATGAAGATGGAGAACGACATCACCAGCCCCTACTCCGGAACCGTGAAGCAGGTGCTGGTGGAGAAGGGCGCCTCGGTCGGCATGAACGACCCGCTGGTGGTGATCGGCTGATGGCGGCCCATGAGCGTGCGCAGCTCCCGGCGGAGATCGTGGCCGTGATCACGGCGGCCATCGCCGCGGCGCTGGACCGGCCCCTGGGGAGCTTTGCTATCCGGTCGATCACGCCGGCCGGCCCCGGGCCGGGAACGACCGGGTTTGGCCCCGCCGGGGGGGCCGGAGGCGGAGCGCCCGTCTGCCCGGCGGCCGGCGGGAGGATCCTGGCCGGGCCGGCGGCGGCCGCAGTGGGGGCGGGCAGCGGCTGGGCCCGGGCCGGCGTCGTGCAGGCGCACCTCGTACGGGCGCAGTTCGGCAGTCGCACCCGGTAGCGGGGTGACACCAGGGGAGGGGGAGGCAAGGCATGTTCCAGAAGATCCTGATCGCCAACCGGGGCGAGATCGCCATCCGGATCATCCGGGCCTGTCGCGAGCTGGGGATCAAGACGGTGGCCGTCTACTCCGAGGCCGACCGGGACGCCCTGCACGTCCGCATGGCCGACGAGGCGCACTACATCGGCCCGGCGCCTTCGAACCAGTCGTACCTGTCGGTGCCGGCGATCATCACCGCGGCGACGGCCAGCGGCGCCGACGCCATCCACCCGGGCTACGGCTTCCTTGCCGAGAACCCGTTCTTCGCGGAGGCCTGTCGCCAGTGGAAGATCGCCTTCATCGGCCCCAACCCGGAGGCCATCCGGGCGATGGGCATGAAGGACGCTTCGAAAGCACTCATGAAGAAAGCCGGGGTGCCCACCATCCCCGGCTCGGATGGGCTGGTCACCAGCGAGGCGGACGCCCTGGCGGTGGCGGAGGAGATCGGCTACCCCGTGATGGTGAAGGCCACGGCGGGCGGCGGCGGGCGGGGCATCCGCATCGCCCGGAACGCCGAGGAACTGGTGCAGGCGCTGCAGAAGGCGGCCAGCGAGGCCGGGGCGGCCTTCGGCAACGCGGCCGTGTTCGTGGAGAAGTACATTGAGGTGGGTCGCCACATCGAGGTGCAGGTGCTGGGCGACCAGCACGGCAGCATCATCCACCTGGGCGAGCGCGAGTGCTCGCTGCAGCGCCGCCGGCAGAAGGTGCTGGAGGAGGCGCCGGCCCCGTTCCTCCCCGAGGAGACCAGGCAGCGCATCCGCGAGGCGGGGGTGCGGGCGGCGAAGGCGGTGGGTTACGACAACGCCGGCACGGTGGAGATGATCTACGACGAGCTTTCCGGGGAGTTCTACTTCCTGGAGATGAACACCCGCATTCAGGTGGAGCACCCGGTGACGGAAGCGGTGACGGGCATCGACCTGGTGAAGGCGCAGATCCGGATCGCCGCGGGCGAGCCGCTGCCCTGGAAGCAGGAGGACATCGTCATCCGGGGCCACGCCATCGAGTGCCGCATCAACGCCGAGGACCCCGACAACAAGCTCTACCCCTCCACCGGGACGGTCACCGCCCTGGAGGTCCCGGGCGGCCCCTGGACCCGCTGGGACGGCATGCTCTTCCCGGGGTACAAGGTGATGCCCTTCTACGACTCGCTGATGGGCAAGCTGATCGTGTGGGGCGAGGACCGGGCCGACGCCATCGCCAAGATGCAGCGGGCCCTGGCCGAGTTCCGGGTCGAGGGCATCAAGACCACAGTGCCCATGCACCAGCGCATCCTGGCCTCGGCGGACTTCCGGGAGGGCCGCTTCTCCACCGAGTGGCTGGAGGGATTCCTGGGGCTGAAGTAGAAAAGGGCCGGGCAGTGAGCCCGGCTCTTGTTCGTGACGGGGAGGCCATCGCACGTGGACGTGGACAAGCAAGCCATCCGGCGGCGGCTGATTGCCGCCCGGCAGGCCCTGGACCCCGCGGAACGCACCCGCCTGAGCCTGGCGGCCCAGGAGGCCCTGCTGGCGCTGCCGGAGTGGGCCGGGGCGGAAAGCGTGCTTCTGTACCTGCCGGTGCGCGGGGAGGTCGACACCGCACACCTGGTGGCTGCCGCCCTCGATCAGGGCAAGCGGCTCCTGCTCCCCCGGGTGGAGCGGGCGGCCCGGCGGCTGGCGCTGCACCGGTGGAGCGGCAGACAGGATGACCTGGCCCCCGGCGCCTTCGGCATCCCGGAGCCCCGGCCCGACCTGCCCCGGGAGGACCCTCTGGCCGTCGACCTGGCGGTGGTGCCGGGGGTTGCCTTCGACCCGCAGGGATACCGGCTTGGCTACGGCGGCGGCTACTACGACTGGGCCCTGCCGGAGATGGTTCGGGCCGTGAAGATCGGCCTGGGCTACGGCTTCCAGGTGGTCCCGACGCTGCCGGCGGAGGCCCACGACGTGCGGCTCGACGCCCTGGCCACCGAGGGCGGGGTACTGCGGTTCCCGCCCGAGGGGCCCCCGGAAGCCGCGGACGGCCCCAGGGGCTACAGCTGCTGACCGGAACCGGGTGGCCCGGCCAGTCGGGCAACCGGCCGCTGGCCCTTGCTCCGCCGGGCCAACTTCTCTCCCGTCTACGCCTTTACCTGCTCCACCCACTCCGGCTGCACGGGGATGCCGTGCTCGGGAAACGTGGCGACCTGCGGCACGTAGTAGAAGTTCATGTTGGGATTCCGGCCGTACCAGGCCCGCACCCGTTCCTCGGTCCAGATCTGCGCCGCCCCCTCGAGGGCCGCAGGGGTGAGGGGGAGGACGGTGCGCCGTCCGTCCAGCTCATACGTCAGCACCGCGCACTCGGCCGGGATGGCCGAGACGGGCACCGCGATGCGGGTTCGGCTGAAGAGCCGGGATCCGGGGAGTTGCCGGAAATCGATGGGCGTGAAGTAGACGCCCGAGTTGCGGAAGGGACCCAACAGGGGCTCGGCCCACTGGGCGTACACCCAGCGGTAGAACGACTCGGTCCGGCGCCAGCGCTCCGACTCAGGGAAGGCGCTGGCCGGCAGGAGCCCCCGCTCCAGGATGCTCGGCAACACGTCGTCGCCGCTCAGCAGATAATGGTACACCACGTCGGTGCGACAGACAGTTGGCAAGAGTGGATCACCTCGGCCGCTTGAATACGACGGCCACCCACGGCGATCCTGCAGGCGCCTTGCCCATCGCACAAGCAAAGAGGCCGGAGGCATACGCCCCCGGCCTCACGTCTGTCTGCCTGCGAAGCTCCGCTGCCTTACTCGGCCCAGCTGCGGGCCCGGTCCACGGCCCGCCGCCAGCCGGCGTAGCGGCGTTCCCGCTCCTCCTCGGGCATGGCCGGCGTGAAGGCCCGGTCCAGGGCCCACTTGTCGGCCAGCTCGGCCTGGCTGCGCCAGAAGCCGGTGGCCAGCCCGGCCAGGTAGGCGGCGCCCAGCGCAGTAGTCTCCGCGATCTGCGGCCGCTCCACCGGCACGCCGAGGATGTCGGACTCGAACTGCATCAGGAAGTTGTTGGCCACGGCCCCGCCGTCGACCTTCAACCGGTTGAGCCGGATGCCGGAGTCGGCCTCCATCGCGCCGACCACGTCGCGGACCTGGTAGGCGATGGACTCCAGCGTCGCCCGGGTGATGTGCGCCCGGCCCGTGCCCCGGGTGAGGCCGACGATGATGCCCCGGGCGTACATGTCCCAGTACGGGGCGCCCAGGCCCACGAAGGCGGGCACCACGTAGACGCCGCCCGTGTCCGGCACCGAGAGGGCCAGCGCCTCCGAGTCGGCCGAGCGGTCGAAGAAGCGCATCTCATCCCGCAGCCACTGCACGGCGGCGCCGCCGATGAAGATCGAGCCCTCCAGGGCATACTCCACCCGGCCGCCGATGCCCCAGGCGATGGTGGTGAGCAGCCCGCTGTGCGAGGGCACGGCCCGCTCGCCGGTGTTCATCAGCAGGAAGCAGCCGGTACCGTAGGTGCTCTTGGCGTCGCCCGGGCGGAAGCAGGTCTGGCCGAAGAGCGCCGACTGCTGGTCGCCCGCGACCCCGGCGATGGGGATGGAGGCCCCCAGCACCGCCGGGTCGGTCTCGCCGTAGATGTGGCTGGAGGGGAGGGCCTGGGGCAGCATGGAGCGGGGAATCCCCAGTTCGGCCAGGATCTCCTCGTCCCAGTCCAGGGTGTGGATGTTGAAGAGCATGGTGCGCGAGGCGTTGGAGTAGTCGGTGGCGTGCACCCGGCCGCCGGTCAGGTTCCAGATGAGCCACGAGTCGATCGTGCCGAAGCGCAGCCGCCCCTGGGCGGCCTTCTCCCGGGCGCCGGGTACGTTGTCGAGGATCCACTTCACCTTGGTGCCGGAGAAGTAGGCGTCAATCACCAGGCCTGTCTTGGCCCGGATGCGGTCGCGCCAGCCCCGCGCCGCCAGGTCGTCGCAGATGGGGGCCGTACGCCGGCACTGCCACACGATCGCGTTGTAGACCGGCTCGCCGGTCTCGGCGTCCCAGACCACCGTGGTCTCGCGCTGGTTGGTGATGCCGATGGCCGCGACCTCATCCAGGCGCACGCCGGTCTTCTCCAGCACGCCCCGGATCGTGCTCAGCTGGCTGGACCAGATCTCCCGGGGGTCGTGCTCCACCCATCCCGGTTGCGGGAAGATCTGACGGAACTCCTGGCTGACCTGCCCGACGGGGCGGCCGTCCCGGTTGAAGAGGATTGCACGGGAAGACGTGGTGCCTTGATCGAGCGCCAGTACATACTGCCGTGTCACTTCTCGTCTACCCCCTACAGGCCGGGCGCCCGCCCAGCCCAACTTGCACTTGGAAGCATGCACCCGGCGTGTGACCGGGACGGGCTCGCCGGCTTGGTACCCACCGCCATGGCGGCCGGAAGCCTTGTGGATGGGGATGGCTACGCCGGCACCCACCCGCGTTCGATCATGCCGGTGGCCAGGCGGTCGACGGCGTACAGATAGGCGCCGTCACGCATGGAGACGTTGTACCGCTGGCTGTACGACAGGACCGCCGCGAAGGCCTCGGTCATGTAGCGGTCCAGCCGGCGCTGCACGGCCCGCTTCGACCAGCGCAGCCCGCCCTGCTGACCCTGGACCCATTCGAAGTACGACACGGTGACGCCGCCGCCGTTGGCCAGGATGTCCGGCACGTGCAGGATGCCGCGGTCGGCCAGCACCGCCGCCCCCTCGGGGGTGGTGGGCCCGTTGGCGCCCTCCACCACGATGGGTGCCTGGACCTTCGCCGCCACCTCGGCGGTGATCTGCCCCTCCAGGGCGGCCGGCACCAGCACGTCCACCGGCAGGGCGAAGAGCTGCTCGTTGGTGATCGGGTCAGCCTGCGGGAAGCCCGCCACGCCGCGGTTCGCCTGGGCGTAGGCGGCCAGCGCCGGCACGTCGAGTCCGCCCTCCCGGTAGACGCCGCCGGTGATGTCGGTGACCGCCACCACCTTCGCACCCATGCTGGTCAGCGCCTCCACCGCGCCCCGGCCGACGTTGCCGAAGCCCTGCACGGCCACCCGGGCGCCCCTCAGGTCGATGCCCCTCACCCGGCAGGCCTCACGCGTCACGTAGGCGATGCCGAGGCCGGTGGCGCCGGTGCGGCCCTCGATGCCGCCCAGGTTCAGGCTCTTCCCGGTGAACACCGAGAAGTCGATGACGTTGGACTGTTTCAGGTACTCATCGAGCATCCAGCCGATGATGCGGGAGTTGGTGTTCACGTCCGGCGCCGGGATGTCCTTCTCCGGCCCGAGCATGTCCTTGAGCCCGCGCACGTAGCCCCGGGCGATCTGCTCCACGACGGAGGCGGGCAGCGTGGTCGGATCGCAGATCACGCCGCCCTTGGCGCCGCCGTAGGGCAGGCCCAGCACGGCGTTCTTCAGGGTCATCAGCATCGCCAGCGCCTCGACCTCTTCCTTCGTCACGTTCGGGTGGAAGCGCACCCCGCCCTTGAAGGGCCCGAAGACGGCGGCGTGCTGTGAGCGGTATCCGAGGAAGGTCTCGACCGAACCGTCGGGCATGGTGACGGCGATGTGAACCTCGAGGGTGCGCCGCGGGTTGCGCAGGACCTTGTAGACGTTCTCCGAGTGCCCCAGCTTCTCCACCGCCCGGCGGATGGTGTCCTGGGTGTCCCGGAAGAACTCCTGGCCAGTCATGAAAGACTTCCTCCCTTCATTTGTTGCAGGCCACGATCCCTTCCAGTTGCATGCCACGACTCTGTTCAAGTTGCCAGCTATGACCCTATGTAATGTTCAGCAAGTGAGGGCTGGGCTCCTGCGTCGCGCAGGGGTCGAGCCCGCTTTTCTTGCATAAACCTCAGTCTCTTGTCCCGTGCCGAACCTGGCGGATTCCCCGCAAGATTTCTATGCAAGTTTGGAACCTCGGGTTCGGGACTTACGTCTCCAATACCCGCATCTGTGGAAGGGAGGATTGCGGCTCCTGGCCACCCTCCGGCCCCGGGCGGAGGAGGTGGAGGCGGTGAAGTCCATCGACCTCTCGGTGGAACGGGCCGAGACCCTGGCGTTCATCGGGCCCAACGGCGCCGGCAAGTCGACCACCATCAAGATGCTGACGGGCATCCTCCACCCGACGGGCGGCACCGCCACGGTGCTCGGCCTCACGCCCTGGAAGCAGCGGCAGCGGCTCGCCTTCCGCATCGGGTCGGTCTTCGGCCAGAAGTCGCAGCTCTGGCGTCACCTGCCGCCGGTGGACACCTTCAACCTGCTGGCCCGCATCTACGAGCTGGACTGGACTTCGCACAGCGGGAGTGTCAGCTTTCAGCACGCCCCTGGCGGTGCACCGTACTGCATTTTGACAGTCGCTCCCTGGCGCCGCTCTCGCGACCGTCACAGAAACGGTCTCGAACCGGTTCAGGTTGACGGGGGCCGCCTGGAAGACCTGTCGGACAGGCCCACGTGCCCGCTTCGCACAGCGGG